>NZ_MAOM01000016.1:0-189464 GCF_009805925.1 Spiribacter sp. SSL99
GGGAGCCGAAGAACGGTGTGCGCAGGTACTGCTTGTCGATCTGCCACATCAGCGCAAGGTTCTCTGGCGTCTCGGCAGCCGGCGCGTAGTAATACTGCGAGCGGGGCAGGCCGATCAGATCGCACTGGCGACGAATCGAGAGCTCGGAGTGTTCCGGTTCGATCAGCCATCGGCCTACTCCTTGAGCTGGGCAGACTTTTTTTCAAAAAATCCAGTTCCACCTTGAGCCGACCGATTTCCTCGTAGAGCGGCGGCGCCACCCCCTCGGCGCTCGGCGTGCGGCGGGATCGCTCCGCTGTCGACTCAAATAGCTCAGGAACGTTATCGAGCAACTGCCGCTTCCACTGGCTGATCTGCGTCGGGTGAACCTGGAACTCCTGCGCGATCTCGCTGGCGGTCTTATGGCCCTTGGCCGCCTCGAGGGCAACGCGGGCCTTGAAGTCTGGACTGAGCCGTTTGCCTCGTCCTCGGGTCATGGTGAAGGCTGCTCTGCAATGGGCCGAGGATAGCCTCCGAATCTTTACTTCTCACCTGGTCCGAAAACCGGGGGCCACTTCACTGGAGATAGCCTCCTGAGACTGCACGCTTAGCCCCATGATCTCGCGCAAACGCGCAGCCGTGCGATCGTGAGTAAACTTTGCCTCGACCAGGTTACGGCCAGCTCGCCCCATCGCCTCGGCGCACTCTGGATCGTTCAAGAGGGAAAGCATCGCCGCGGCCATGCCGTCCACGTCGTGCTCCTCGACCAGAAGGCCTGTTTCACCATCAACGATAGTTTCGAGTATGCCGCCAGAACGTGTCGCCACCACAGGCAGGCCGGAAGCCCCCGCCTCCAACGGTGCAATTCCGAAAGATTCCGTCTGACCATCATCTGTTGTCACGGAATGCTGTACATAAATCCCGGAACGCGCCAACAACGCCGAGATGAAACCAGTTGGCTTCGCCCCATGGAATGTGATGGCACCCTGAATACCAAGATTATGGGCCAACCTAACGCACTCATCTAGCAACTCCCCTTCACCAACTACGTCAAGGTGTGCATTGGGGAATCTTTGATGCACTTGAGCGAACGCCTTTATTGTCTGTAGCGGCCCTTTCACTGGCACAAGGCGGCTGACGGTCACGATACGATGCGGGATCCGTTTTGCAGTACGAAACTGCTCCAGCTCAATGCCGTTTGGGCTCACATGTAGCTTGTCTTCGGGGCATCCGAGATCACGGACCCGGTTGCTCAGGAACTGCGATGGCACGACGACTCCGGCCGCGTCGCGAAAGAGGCTTCGGTAGTGGCGCCGCCAATGCCAATCGCGCGCCAACTTCGTTGCATCAAAACCATGGAAGTGGACGTAGAGAGGGACTCTAGCGCGAGCACAGGCATGTCGGACCAGAACGCCGTTCGGACCAAATTCCGCTAAAACAGCCTTTACACCATGTCGATGGAGAAACTTCCGCACCCGCTCCTCATTTTGTCTATTTACAGCCGGATCAATGTATCTGTGCCATCGATTAAGCAGACCGTTTTTAAATCGATCTAGAGGTTGCCGTCGCAACGACGCCGGCACAATATTCGATAGAACCGGACAACCAAACTGTCGCCCTGTTTCGCCTCCCCGACAGATCAGAACCGTCTGTCCCGGGGCAATATGAGTAATGTGCGCCCGAACGAAAGTCTCAGATGGCTTTTCGAAGCTGTCGGCGACGATGGCGAGCATTGAATTAGAGGAACGGACAGGTTTTTTTTACGTTGTCAACAAGGTGCGTTGGGTCTGGCACCGGACTATTCAAACCATGAGTCAGTAGCCGCCTAACTGATATATCAGCATCGGTCATACTTAGTGGTTTTCTAATAAAATCTTTCAGCCCAATCGCTGAAAGATGGTCAAGAAACTTAATTCCATCGCCGTCAATGACTTTCGCGCTCATCGGGCTAAATCGCACCCAACCGCATCTTATGCCGTAGGCGTGACAGATGATTATGCCATGCAGTGAACTCGAAACGACAGCTTGGCAGGAAAGGGTCTGCTTTATCACCTCTTCTATCGGTTGTGTAGGATCGATTAACCGAATTTCATCTCCGATAAAGTCACTCCCGAATAAACGCTCCACAATGCTGATTTCTTTAAAATGCGGCACAACCCCAAGGGCATATTTATTTTTTTTAGTATCGGGACGAAAGACCTCCGGGAGCATGAGCCCAGGATCTCCAAATGACTCGGGGCAGGGAATCGAACGCCCCCGAAGCACCTTCCGAGTAAGCGGCCCACGCACCATTAAAATGTCTTTTGGCCTCTCGAAATCATCATCATGCGAAATTAAACCACTTCCCCACACAAGGGCAGACCCAACTACTCTTATATGCCGGAATATACTACCAGCCCCAAAAATAGTGGAGATGTTAGTTTCTGGCGGCTGAAAAATTGGCAACCTACCTGTGGTTTTTGTATATAGGTAGGGCGTTATCCAGTCGCCAAAGTTACGGGGTATGTACTTGCTCCAAAAAAAGCCCGGGCCATTAATACCAAGCAGGGATGTTAACGCTCTCTCTGGCCGAGACGGTTGTCGATAGTAAAACGATCGATGACTAGAGACTTGATAACCTCTTTTGTGCAACATTTTGTTTTTCAAATAAACTCCGCAAGCGGTGACTTAGTCGACCCTGAACATTCCTTTACGCGGCCGCTGGCTTGAGGTTTGAGCGGGCATCCGTACCACCCTGGTCCAACAGCCGCAGGACGGCGGATAATATCCGGCGCAAAAAAACCACCAGCCACCGCATGAGCCAGCGGATGTTGAAGCCCGCCGCGGCCAAGATCGGGTTCATGACGTCACCCAGGGCGCCTTTGAGGAAGTTCCGGCGCATGCGATGGTCGGCTTTCAAGTGGCCGATGGGTGTGCACAGGTCCAGGATCACCGCGAGGTAGAGCCAGCCCTGAATGGTGCGCAGGTAGGTGATGTCACCCGCCCACTTCTCGTCTGGCCGTATCGCACTGAAGTCCTGAGCCAAGAGATTGGGCGCGACACCGAGCGAGTGACCCGAGTCGGTGGTATGCCGAAAGGGTTTGGCCGCGCGGGCCCGCGGCCCCTGCCGGCGCATACTCTCAGCCACGGTCTTACGGTTCATGGCCATGCCTTCAGCCTCCAGTTCCTCGCAAAGGCGAGGCGAGCCGTAGCGGCGCTTCTTCGCCTCAAACAGTTCGACCACTTTCGCGTCCCGCTTGGCCCGCTCGGTCAGGCGCTGAGAGGTGGTCTCCCGACGGCCCAGCCACGCATAGTAGCCACTGCGCGAGACGCCGAGCACCGCGCATTGGCGCGCGATGCTGTGGACCGATCAATGCTGATGAATGGCGGCGTACTTCAGTCCAGCTTCTTCGCGAAGTACGCCGCGGTTTTTTCCAGGATCGTGACCTCTTCGGTCTTATCGGCAAGCTGGCGCTTGAGCCGGGCATTTGCCTCGCGGAGCTGGCGCTCGCGGTCAGTGACGGACTTCTCGTGTGCTGCCTTAGCCCGCCACTGATAGATCTGCATGGCGTGCAGGCCGAGCTCACTGGCCGCGGCTGCAACACCGATGCGCTCGGCGAGTGCCAGCGCCTCGGCGCGATATTCCGCGCTGTAGCGGGCCTTCTTGCGCTTGGGCATGTCGTTGGGTGCTGTTGCCATGGTTCACCTCCAGTCTACTAACTTACTGAGGTGTCCACTGCCGGTGGGAAAGATCAGTAAGGATGGCTGTCTGCTCGAGTTGCTCGGCGAGCGTATCGCCATCATAGGAGTTACCGGGGAAGGATCGGGCGCCAACGATAAGGTCCTTATGAGCGGTGACCGCGAAGCTCGCCTTCAGCCCGAACTCATAGGGCTGGCGGGCCTTGCCATTGTTCAGTCGACCCTGAATAATTCTCAACCCTCTGATCATGCTGCATAAGTTGGCGATTTTATCTCGTAGTGATTGCAAGAAACTAAGACAATATGGCCAGTTTCCGGCAATTACTGCGAGCGCAAAGCACAGATTTATCCAATATGATCAGAGAGTTGGGTATTGTTCAGGGTCGACTAATTAATTGAATAAGCCTATATAGGACGATTTTTGTTTTTGCACGCAGACTGAGATCGGGATGCTTCATTACGAGGAGCACATCTTCTAAGCTCAACGTTTCATCAAATTGGATTTTTATCCTTAATTTCCTGAGCCTACTATCTTTATCGACCCAGTCACGCAATCTACATGCGACTGAATCCGAGATCCGATTTGATGTTATTGCCTTGTCAATGTCATCTCTATACTGACGATATATATCTTCAGTGTTCATTCGCTTTAATGAGGCGGCTCCACTCAAATTCGCTGAATGCCGCCTGTAATGTATAGCCTTGCTGCTCGAAAGAACGTTGCTTCCGCAGATTAGCGACCGCAGTAGTATGGGCGTGTCTTCTGTCGGGCAGCTTTCGTTCAGCGGCCCGAAAAAGGAATGCACGTTTCGCCTGAAAGCACGTGCGGCTCCGAATGTGACATGTCTCCATTGCAAAAGATCTTCAAGGGTCTGGATACCTTCTGCGCCGATCTCGGACCAACTTAACCGCTCTCCAATGACCTTGCCGGCATCGTCGATCACGTCTCCGGACATCAGAGCGGCTGTAGCGCGAGGATTATTTTGGAGGCATGTGACAGATATTTCTGTTCTCTCGGGCAAACTTATATCGTCGCCTGCAGCTAGTACTACAATCTCACCATTTACGTTCTCCAGCACCGCATTCACATGCGCTGCCAAACCCAGGTTCGATCCATTACGTCTCACCGCCACCCGATGCGGCCCCATATAACCTTCCGCCATCTGGCTCACAATTTGAAAGGTCCGGTCGGTCGAGCAATCGTCCGACAGGATGATCTCCAGTGGCTCGTAAGTCTGGGCGAACGCGCCCTCGACGGCCTCGCGGATGTATTGCTCTTGGTTGTAGGCAAAAAGGGCGAAGGTGACGAGGGGGCGGTCGGCAGTCTCGGTCATTGTGGCGACTCCATTGGCTGGAGGCGGGTGCGGGCGCCTGCGAGACATGTGTCCAGACGGCCCGCCGTGTGGGCGGGCAAGCGCAGTTGCCGTTCGTCGCCAGGGCGCAGGCGGATACGATCGAATGTTGCGGCCGCATGACGGCTTAGGGCCGTTCCCCTCAGGCCGGTTCGATCGAGCGAGGCGCGGACTGGCCGCATCCCGCCGATCGATTTCAGCGAGACGGGCGGCAGGGTGCGTTTGTCCGGGCCGGTCTTGGCCCCGGAATTGGCACGCCTCAGTATGAGCATGGCATCTGTGAGCGCGTCATGTCCGATTACTTGGGATAACGGGACTTCGCCTGCTGTGAGGTCGTGGAACTCAATGCCGCGGATATCGCGGAAAGCCGCTTGAATGAGGTTCTCATGGACGAAGGTGTAGTCGTAGCACCGCGCGCGTGGCCCACGGCAGAAGCGTGCAAAGCTCAGCTTCTCAGTCAGCGGAAGGCCGTTGAAAAGCTCCTGATAGAGCGAGGGCAGGCCTTCCCTTGGATCGCGCAGTGTCACTAGGACGACCGTCGGAATATCCGAAAGCAGATCACCGAGCCGCCGCAGCTTTTCCGGGAAGGGGTTGTCATGCTGTTCAACAAGGAACATCTCTTCGGAGAGGATTAGATTACCCCCCCGGAGATGTTCGCCAATCTCATCGAGCGCCGAGCGCACGTCGGCATCACCGGCGGCGAGGCGCCCGCAGCTCGCTTTGTGTGGAGTCTGCGCGGAGCTCCCGACGTTGTCTTCGCGTGGCTGAAAGGTGCCCCCGTAGTGCAGTCGCGGCAAATCGGCCTCTTGCATAGCGATCTGCAGCGAGGTCGCCGCTGTCTTCGGCGGCCCAATATGGAGATAGAGCTTGCCTGTGATCATGCTAACGCCTTTTGTACTTGCTGGGCCGCCTCCGGCGATAGATGCGGCCCCATCGGCAAGCTCAGGACCTCCCCCGCGAGCTGTTGCGCCAGGGGGAAGGCATCGGGCGCAAGATGGAGATCGGCGTAGGCCTCCTGCATGTGCGGCGGGATAGGGTAGTGAATCAACGTACCGACGCCCGCCCCGGCAAGACAGCCCTGCAGGGCATCGCGCTCGGAGCTGCGCACCACATAGAGGTGCCAGACCGGTTCCGCCCACTCGGGCACCTGCGGCAAGGTCAGGCCGGTGTCGGCCAGTGAATCCATGTAGGCAGAAGCAAGAAGGCGACGACGCTCGGTCCATTCGTCAAGATGCGCGAGCTTGACGCGCAGGATGGTGGCCTGCAGCGGATCGAGGCGAGAGTTTACGCCGCGCTCAACGTTCACGTATTTCCGGTCGGAGCCGTAGTTGCCGAGCCGGCGGACGCGCGCGGCGATTTCCGGGTCGTTGGTGGTGACCGCCCCCGCGTCGCCCATCGCGCCGAGGTTCTTGCCGGGGTAGAAGCTCCAGCAGACCGCGTCACCATGAGCCCCGATCCGCCGCCCCTTGTAGCGCGCGCCGTGCGCCTGCGCCGCGTCCTCGATCACGCGGAGGTCATGCGCGCGGGCGAGCGCGAGAATCGGGTCGAGGTCCGCAGGCTGGCCGTAGAGGTGGACGGGCATGATCGCCCGGGTCTCGGGCGTGATCGCCGCACCAATGCGAGAAGGGTCGATGTTGTACGTGACCGGGTCGGGCTCGACCGGTTGGATGATGGCGCCCACCGCGCTGACGGCGAGCCAGGTGGCGATGTAGGTGTTCGACGGCACGATCACCCCATCACCGGGTCCGATGTCGCAGGCCCGCAGCGCGAGGATGAGCGCGTCGAGACCGTTGCCGGTGCCGACGCAGTGCGCAGCGCCGCAATAGCTAGCCCATTCGGCTTCAAATGCCGCAACCTCGTCACCGCCGACATAGCGGCCGCTATTGAATACACGGTAAATGGCAGATTCGATCTCGGGTCGGAGTTCGGCGTAGCCGGCGTGTAGATCGAGGAAGTTTATCGTGCTCATCATTATAACGGCGACGGCTTCACGTCTGACGGTCGCCCTGAGTGACCATTCCTTGGAGATTGTTGGACATGCTCATCACTCCGGCACTGCTGGGCCAGATGAGGACGGTGAGCACCTGCGTCCGTTTAATCGAGATTAGGGTTTTCTGGAGCAATTCCCAGCCGACCAGGCGCATTGACTTGATCAGTTCAAGCACTTCGAAACACCCCACTAGGCCAGCTCTCTCGCGAGCAAAGATAGGATCCTTTCCGAAGGAAGTTGCTCCTCATGTAGCGGCCAAATCTCGTCTTCGAGGAACCGACGATGCATATCGGTGACGCCGACCCCCTCCTCTTTCAGGGACAAGACAAAGTTCTCTATGTCGGCGGGGGAGACGGCCTTGCGATGCGCACCGAGTGCCTTCTGACCGAAGGCGTTGATCAGGTCTTCCTGAGCTTGATCACCCAGAAGATACAGGCACGGTTTCGATACCAGCAGATACTCGACGAGGAAGGAGCTGCAGTCATGGATCATAGCGTCGGATTGCTGGAACAGCTCGACGTATCCGCCCTCATCCAGTTGGGTATGCACGGACTCTTCCCAGAACCGAAAATAACGGTCCGTACGGGCTTTGCCCCAACTCTCCTCCTGGTAGAGTTTTTCCTTCAACATTGGATGGGGCTTGAAGGACCACTGCACCTCTTCGGCGTGGCGCTGTGACAGCTCGACCATGAAATCCGCGTAAGTAAGGAAATTCGACAACCTACGGCCTTTTCGGGAGATCGTGTGGTGCGGTGCGAAGATAACCCGTTTCTTCGGGCTCGTCTGGTCTTTCCATGCCGATCGCGAGCCGACCGAGCTTTCCAACAGCGGCTCGGAGGCAGGATAACCGGTCAACACACAGTTCGAAGCATCATTGTCCGCCACCACACGAGCCTTCTCCACCGCGTCGCGGTGAGGCATGAAGATCCTCCACATAGAATTGTGGAAAGTCATGTTGTAGGCCGCATCATCCCCTGCGTGATCAGTCGCGAGAAAGTAGTAGGGCACATAACAGGAAAGATAATGGAGAAAAGCTTGCTCGTAATACTCGTCCCGGGTGACTTTGTTGGCGTTGGTGAAGAAAACGATGTCCGGACGAAGCTCATCTAGGTGAACCCATGCCAACCGCGATACGTCATAGGCGGATGTGACCGGATAACCCTGCTCTAGAAAATAGGCTTTCACGACCTCCATTCTCTCCAGCGCAGCATCCGGACTGTCGTTTTTATACGGACACACCAGAACTTGGGGGTCGAATCGAGCGTCTTTCATCATGGCTCGGAACACGGTATCCACCTTCCAGACGCTGTGGTGAGTCACCAGGAACAGGACCTTGAGTGGCGACCTTCCCACAACGCGTCGGCGCTCATGCTCATGAACCCGGGCAACGCGCCGCACAATAAATCGCTTGCGTGCTTTACCGCGCCATTTCCCGATGCGCCTTCTCAGACTAAGGATACGGTCCGCGGCCGGCGCCGGAAGAAGTCGTATCAAAACTCTATTAAGATAAACCCTGATCAATGTGCCAACTCTTAAGATGTGACCCGAATGACCAGAAGACCGCTTCCCCTCAACTGGAATGCTCGACGAGCACATCGATCGCTCGCGCCCGCAGGAGAGGGTGCATGAAGTGGTAGGCGCGTCCCCGGGGTTCTACCCCTTCCGCTCCCGTTGACGACTGGCGGATCGGTTTCCCCGGCATCTGCTCTTCGTCGAGCAGTGCATCGAGGGTCAGGGCTCTCATCCATGGATCAAAGAGACCTAGGATCGTGCGGTAGACGATTGCGTGGCGATGGCTACCAAGCTTGGCGATACGATCGACATCCATTTCAGGGCGCTCGAAGTGCTTCTCGATAAGCACCTCACCGGTGTCGATTCCGGGATCCTGATAGATCGCGGAAACACTTGGGTAACCATGCAGCAGAACGGACCAAAAAAATCCGTCTGCACCGCGAACTCCGGGAAGTCGGCCGGGATGCATATGGAGCCAGTTCCCGCCTGCTCTCTCGAACGTCTGCGGCCGGACGATCCCCCCCCCCGTAAAAAGGATTCGCTCTGGCCGACAGTCGGCGATCTCGGCAACCAGGCGTTCGTCGTTGATGTTGCCGGTCTTCACCTCCACTCGGGCGCTCCTGTTCCGGAAGGCCTGAGCAGACGATTCAGGCAGTTCCGCTGGCATTCGCCTGAAGATTTCAGGCCTCACACGCGAAGACACGGTCCTATCCCCCGAACCGAATAGACGCAGAAGTGAACGGGCGGAGGAACCGATCCGCCTCCGGACCCTGCGCTTTAACGGGATAACCGGGACCGCCCGGATGAGGCGTGCCGGCTCCAAGCCGCGGTTCTGAAGGACCGAGAGATAGGCGGCGGCCACAGGAGATTTGTTCCATGCGACGACCACCGAGTTCCAGTTTCTCATCGCGACCGCCTGATTGACCGAGGGGGTACGTTGGTCAGTTCCCCCATCGCGGACACGTCGCGATGCATCCACGACATTGAGCAGGCCGCCGGAATCGGCGAGCTGCGGTAGCCCGATAGAAGCGACTAAGGATTTAACCCACTCGACTTCGGTTGCGCTCGCTGGGGATGGCGCGTCCCGCAGGTGCCCGTCCGCCAGCTTAAGGAACGTGTTGACTGCCTTGATATCGCGATCTGCCTCGATCCGGTCCAACAGCCAGGTGGTGACCGCTCTCAGCGTTCGTGCGCTCACAACTACGTCGCCATCCGCCGCTCTGGCTATCAATCGCTGGTCCGTGTAGCGGTCCTGCAGCCTGCGCTGAACATCGATCAGAAAGCAGATGCGGTCCAGCAGGTCCCGGTCGGAATGTCGATAATCCTGCGCTAGCAGATCCTCGAGAAAGACCGTCATCTTTTCTGTATTTTTTGGTGAAGCATTTGAGCTTATTGCCGAATCGGGCTGCTGCCAGCGTGCGATCAATCCAGCCTGATTAGTTCGGTGAGTTTTCCCTGTTGCTGCAGTGCGGAGAAGAGCTCCAGTTCCTCGGCCGTGTCGATCTCCACCCATCCCCCATCGGTAAATGCAGCGCGCGCATCCCAGCCGGAGTCAATCAAGTGCTGGAGAAAGCTAGTCATGTACATGTTGTCGAAGTCCTTTCCGTCATAGAGTGCATCGCGATCCATGGCATGCCAAGCATCGAGGAAGGCACGAACCTGATCACCCCGCACCTTAATAAGCCCCATGTACTGCCCCTGCACGTCCTCGTACCCTTCCGGCTTCTTACCGAGCTCGACGATCCGGTCTCCCTCCAGGAGCTTGAGCGTTTCCGCATCTTCGAGGGGCTCTTCCATGCGCGCTTCCCACAGACGACGCCACTGCCGATCCACGGCAATGGCTAGGGGTGCCCGGCTCTGGAGAACGGCCTCCAGGACTCTCGGCTCGTAGACAATATCCCCGTAGGCCACAATGAGGTCCTCGCCCGGATTCATCTGCGACTCGGCACAGAACAAGGTCGTTACCATGTTTGTCGTCGCGTAGCGCGGATTCTCGACCACAGTGATGCCACGGACATGCAGCCGATCCGCGCGATAGCCGCTAACGAGAGCGATGTTCTTCAGTCCTGCAATGCGTAGGACGTCGAGCTGCCGATGCAGCATGGGCCTACCGCATAACTCGACCATGCACTTAGGACGGTCCGCCGTGTACGGGCGCAGACGAGTCCCCTTTCCAGCCGCCAGGATGATCACATTGACCATCTCAGTCATTGAGTAATCTCCCGATTAGCGTGAGATCAGCCTCCGCAAATGGCGTCTCTCGTTCCGGATGCCACATGATCGCCAGCCAAGGAAGCCTTTTGTGCACCGCCGCCTCGATGCAGCAGTCCTCCGACCAGGCAAGCGGTCGGAGGCTGGCAGCAAGGTCGCAGGCGGGAATGCCCCAGTCATGGAAACTGTTCACTTCCCAATGGGTGGCGAGAAGCCTGTCATCGCCTGCGGTCTGCAGCGGATGTCGCGTGGCCACATGACCGTCGACTGGCACCAGGCGCCCGCCACAATGGTGATTGATCATCTGCAGGCCGCGACAGACTCCGAGAACCGGCATTCCTGCCGCGGCCGTCCACTCCAACAGTGCGGTCTCGGTCCGGTCGCGCTCTGGTGCGGGCCATCTGGCGTCCACCATGTGCGCGATGTCATTACCTCCGGTAAGGATCAATCCGGAAAGACCCTGCCGTTCTCCCCAGTCCGCGGGATTCGACAGGCCGTTGGGAATCGGAACCGGATCCAGCTCAAGAGCTTCCAGCAGCGGGATCCACCTCTGGTCGAGGCAGTCGCGGCGTTCGCCGTGCTCGGCGATTGCCTTCACCCGCTGCGTCAGACCGATCCGCCTCACTGGACGACGTGGATCTGTTGATTGCCGGCATGCAGCTCTAGCACGCTGGCTCCGGAGAGGGCCTTGTAGCGCGTCTCGCCGACGCCGATGGCGGCTGGCAGACCGAACTCGGCAGCACGGATCGCCATGTGAGAGTTAGCACCGCCGTAGAGGGTGATCAGTCCTGCAATCTCTTTTCCAAACAGCCAGTCATAGCCCGGATCGGCCTGAGGAATCAGGGCGATCTTGCCAGTGAGATCGGGGTCGTCCGCACTGGCTGCAAGATCGACACAGGGCGCAACCACCCGGCCGCTGCCGATGAAGTTCGCCTGGCTGCTCGGATAGGTGAATATCGAGAAATCTCCTCGTTCGCGAATCAGCGGGGGCAACTCAATGACAGCCGATCGATGACGCCAGGCAGCCCCTTCGTCCGCCCGTCCGCGCAGCCAACTGCCAGGCTCCTCGACCAGGGCGGCACCGGTGCGGAGCTCGAGGAGGTCCTCGATGCCGATCTGGCTCAGTGCGTCACGGTCGACGCCATGCTCTCGGCCCCAAGTCTGTAGGGCATCTAGTCCAAGAGAGAGATTGCGGCTAAACGCGAACTTCGCGTATTCGCGACCCTCTATGGCCTCGCGCATGAATTGCTCGATGCGTTCCGGATCGTCCTCTAGCCCCGCCTGCCCTAGAGCCTCCGCAAAGCGCGATCGAACCCGCTGCCATAGCCGGCCTGGCTGTGGGCCCGAACCGCCCGCGGGCTCCCTCTGCGCCCGGGCGACGATAGGCCGCAGATAGCGCTCCGGATCCGCCGCATAGCTGCTGGAGGTGATGTCATAGGTCCCCGGCCTCAAATGACCATAGCGAGCGACGAACGCATCCCAGTGCAGCTCCCCTACAGCCGTCGCCCGGGCGTCCGCAGTGAGACCATGGCTGACCGTGCGAATGCTGGCTAGAAAGTCGTCCATATGCGACTGATTGATGACCCCTTGATAAACAGCCGAACGCAGCAGCGTGACCGCAACAAACGCATTCCGGGCTAGGTGAGCGAATGCCAGCGTTCCACGGGCACGGCAATCCTCCAGCAGCAGGTAGGCCTGTTCTAGAGGAGGAAGGTCCGCACTCCGCAGTTGCTCGAATCGGGTCTCGAGTACGGCGATGCTGTCCAGATCCCCTACATTGCGGGTCATTCCCTCCCGCGTGAGCGTGCGCAGCCCCTCTCGCAGCTCGCCGATTTCCTGACTGGTGAATGCTCCATGTTCGGCCAGCCGCTGCTCCCATCGCCCGAAATCCAGGGCGAAGCAGGTCGGCACAACCTCGAATTCGACCTTGTCGTGCAGATCCGGATGCCGGGCAAGCCAATCCTGATAGAAGTCCACGAGACGACCGGCGAGCCGATCCTCTAAGGCCGCAGGCACCAGGGAATTAAAGCTGGCACGAACGTCGACGTAGGGACGGCCAGCAAAGGTCACCAGCAGCGGCTGCGGGCGCACGTCACGATACCCGTATTCCGCCCGTTGGGTCGCCCATACCTCATCCATGATCAGCCGACGATATAGACTCATCGCCAGGCGACCCGGCTTGGTACCGATGATCTCTGCGGGGTTCCAATCCGGCATCACACCGAACAGGGTCCTGCGACCGACGACGAAGGGAGATGGCCTCTGCAGGGCCTCGAATCTGCGTTCAGATTCCGCCAGCAAGCCATAGACTGCTTTATCTTCCACGTCCCAGCTCGAATGCTCGACGGCAATGGGGCGCACTTGAAGGATGTGAATGCTGCCGGATGCGCTCATTGCGAACTCCACATCCAAAGCATCGTAGTCGACGAGCAACTCAATCTCTTCTAGCGCAGGGACCAGTGCCTCGAGACCCGCGGGAAGGCTCGGCAGGTCACGGCCACGGTCGCGCCGGATCACCAGCGTCTTGTGCTCCTCGCTGCTACCGCTGGTGATGGTCTCAGTGCTCCCAGAGATGTCGTCGTAATTGACGGCGTAGTAAGGGGCGCCATGCGCCAGCGTGCGCGTGAATACAACTCCGCTAAGGGTGACATCCGCGACCATGGGCTGCACCAAGACCTGATTGTCCGGATTTCCGTCCGCATAAGACGCAACAACTTGCTCGATCGCCGCCCGGAGCTCGTGATTGGCTTCTCGCGGGACACTCAGAACCGAAGTGTATGCGCCGGCGTTGGCGCAGGTGAAGCCGTCTTCGCTCAATGCGCTGCTGCGCACGACCAGAAGGGGATCGGCAAACGCCCTTTGGATTCGCGCGAGGATGGAATCCGAACCTCGCTCCCAATCGGTGACAGTGAACGCCACTTGATCCTCGATCTGACTGTGACGGACAAGACCGCGCAGCCGATCCAATGTCTCGGCCTTAGTACCGAGCACAAAATGCGCCAGATCGCGGGGCTCATTGAGCTCTGCCCATCCCCCAGCGACATCCACAGCTTGCACAGATAAGCCGCGCACGCGAAGCCATTCAATCAGCTCGGAGAGATTCGCCCGCGCGAGCATCGTGGGCAAGGAATCACGCAGGTGACCCAACGCCGCAATGCCGTCACCGGAAAAGCGCACGAGTCCGATGAACTCGGCGTCCGCCAGATCCGGGTCAATCGATACGCCTAGGCGAGTGATCGCTCCATCCGCTAGATTGACTTTTTCGCAGTCCAGAATATCTTCGGCCGGTCGCCCCCGATAACGATCCTTCCAGCGACTGTCCACCGCCACGGTAACCGGCGCGTCGCTTGCCCCCAACGCGGCAACCGCGTCACTTCTGTAGAGTATGTCGCTGTAGGAGACGAACAGGGATCGCAAGTCCGCCATATCCGCCCGTAGAAGTGATGCTGCCGAACCAGTCTCCTCCCACTTTGGATTCTCGATATAGCGGAAATCCGGATAGCGCTCTGCGATGGCTTCCAACTGATAGCCACCAACAAACTGGACCTCCAGTTCCCGGCCAGCGAAAGCCTGTAACAGCCAGTCCATCACCCGGGCTCCAGTGCCCGCCTCACGCAGGGCACTGTGCGTATCGCCCCGCTGCGGGCGCCCTGCCCCCAGAAAGACAAGCGCCTCAGTAGAGGTCGGCGCGCCTATGCCTGTTTCACCCGCCTCAGGCATCGTAGAACTCCATGGGTAGAAGTCAGAACATTGCATCTACATCGATCGAACTTTTCCGTTTGCAGGAATCATTCGTCTCGAGAGGGCGTGGTCCAGGAGTAGTCCTGTCGAGCAACGGCCAAGTCGAACTTAATCGGCATCGCTACCGGTGATTTCCGGGCGACAATGAAAAGCTTATCAACGTCCGAATACCTCAAGAACTTTCGCACCATTTTATACCTTTCAATCTTGAAATAATTCGACATGATTCGAATCTTCTTATCCATATCCCCGTCGTCGCCTGTCCCGCCATCGCCTCGACCAAAGACATTGTGACTTTCGAATAGCATATATCCATCTACCTCAAGCAGGTTCGAGATACGCTGCATATGCTTCTCGAATCCAAGGTTAAGATTCCCGTCGATTGTGTGATGATTAGACAGTGAGAGAATGACGTCGAATTTTCTATCACTATCAAACTCCTCAAAACCCTCCTCGCAGAATGCGACATTAAGAATCGAAAGGTGATCCGCAGCCTCTCTCGCGATCTTGTTAAGATACGGATTTAGTTCTATACCAGTAACGGATTTTGCAAGCTTCGCGCACCAAATGGCCACGAAACCAGTATTACTTCCGATATCAAGAACATTCGAGCCTTTCAATATTTCATCAACATCATATTGAGCAAATCGAAAACCTGTAGGCTTTGCGCCGGAAATACCCAAACACTCCAATCCCTGATAGAAGTATCCTTGAACATATGCACCAGCCCAGTTCTCTTTCTGATCTTGTAGGTGCGCAATCATTCGACGATGAAGCTACTTTTTCCCTACTCTGTAGCTGGTGACGCTATCCCTCAAACGTAAAAAATAGATCTCAAGACGCCGCATCACAGAGCGCCTAATCAGATTTTGGATCCGCATATTGAAAGGCCTAAATTAATTTCCGCGTGATCTTGCTGCGACCCTAGTGCGTCGCATAATGTTTGAAGTCGACGAAAGGGATCAGGGGATGACTCCTGCCGTGATGGCAGCAGTGAACTCGTCATAATCCCGAATATAATCCGCCTCGTCGTATGGCTGTGACGCCAGCACCATGCAGACGGCGCCTTGACTGAAGGCATCGATTTCGCGCCAGATTAGGCGGTTGATATAAAGGCCACCGCGTGGGTCGCGCAGCCAGTGTTCACGGCGCTCGCGTCCGTCGTCAACAGTGATCCGGAAGCTGCCCGAGAGGGCAAATATGACCTGCTCGAGGTCATGGTGCGCGTGCCCGCCGCGCTCTGAGTCAACCGGGACATTGTAGAGGTAATAGACTCGGCGGATTTGGAACGGTACGTGATTGCCACCCTCGACGAAGGTCAGATCGCCTCGGGGATCGCTCACCGCAGGTAAGTCAATTAACTTGCAGTCTTCAATCGACATATTCGCTCAGATTAAGCATGCTTAGGTGAACTAGTGCTGATATTTCACTAACTCAACGTCATAATCGATTGTAGAAACCATCACGCTCTTATCTTTTTTCGAGACGATCGTGCCTGGCAATAGACATGATCTGCGATCGGTAATGCGACAACGCATGATCGCATCACTGCAATACGTGGCCGTCTGATATACCGGAAAAAATAATGCTCTCACCTGTTTCTTAATCTGAAACGCCGTCTGGTGGGGGCTTATCTCTCTGGGAATCGAAGCAAGGCTCTTACGGGAAAAGTATGTTGAGCCAATCGCGCTTTGCTCAACTACCTCTAAATCATTTTTTTGAAATATTAAAATATCATCCTTTAATAGCGCTGCGCCTTCCTTTTGATAGACGTCATAGAGCTCAATTGCCGTAATCTCATTATGGAGGTCAAATCTACGCTGGTCGACAATTGGTCCAGTATCGATACCTTTGTCGATTTTATGCAGCGTCACACCTGAAACAGATTCTTCATTGAGTATCGGCCAAATAGAGGTAAAGCAGCCTTTGTAAGCCGGCAAGTATGAAAAATGAATATTGAATAAATTCGCATTCGCAAACCGGTCAATATCAATTATCTTGTCGTACTCCAGCGATAAAAAAATCAGTCCTGCAACTTTTTGCGCTTCCTCTAGACTGACAATTCGACAACCAAGCTGCTTCACGAACTTTCGCAATGATGGCTGCCAGCTATCGTGACCACTGTCAGAAGCAACCGGGCAGACCATTACGTCATACAGTGGAGAATTAATGAACAAATTCAACGCATCAACCGCTATCCGGTTTTTGCCTGCAATGCACAACGGTCGCTTGATGGTCATTACCGCCTTCCCGCGGCGGCATTACGACTGCCGGATTGCCAACCACGGTGGCACCGTCCGGCACGCAGCAAGTGACCACCGCACCTGCTCCAACCATCGCGCCCTCGCCGATCGTAAGCCCTGGCAGGATCACTGCCCCCCCCCCGATCGATGCGCGGGCTTTAACGCGCACCCCGAGGAAACGCTCTGGGTACTGCTTACTGCGCGGAAACTTGTCGTTGGTGAAGGTGACGTTTGGCCCGATGAAAACGTCATCTTCAAGGCAGACGCCGTCCCAAAGCTGGACGCCGGACTTTACCGTCACGCGATCACCGACCACGACATCGCCCTCAATGAACACCTGCTCGCAGATATTGCAGTCGGCACCGATACGACTCCCACTAAGGATATGAGTAAAACCCCATACCCGAGTGTTCGCCCCGATCGTGGCGTCGGGCTCCACCCGTGCGTATTCGTCGATGGAGGCGGTTGGATCAATCATCTTTTAATGGGTATCCAGCGCGAGATCGGTGAGATACTGGCCATAGGTCGTCTTTTCGAGCCTGCTGGCTCTCTCAGCGATATCCTCCGGGCTTAGCCACCCGTTATTCAGCGCGATCTCTTCAAGACAAGCGATCTTGTAGCCCTGCCTCAGCTCAATGGTCTCGACGAAAGACGCCGCAGCCAGCAGCGATTCATGCGTCCCGGTATCCAGCCAGGCAAACCCGCGGCCCAGCGGTTCGACGCTAAGGCATTGATCATCCAGATACGCCTGCATGAGGCTGGTGATCTCCAGCTCACCACGACCGGAGGGCTCGACCTGCTTCGCGAGCTCCACCACCCGGTTATCGTAGAAGTAGAGTCCGGTGATGGCGTAGTGACTGCGCGGTCTGGCGGGCTTTTCTTCGATGGCCTTAACGCGTCTGTGCGCATCAAACTCCACCACCCCGAAGCGTTCGGGGTCCTTCACCTGATAGGCAAAGACCGTCGCCCCATGCGACTGCTCGGCCGCGCGGCGGAGCATCGGCGTGAACCCCTGCCCGTAGAAGATGTTATCGCCAAGGACGAGGCACACCCGATCATTTCCGATGAACTCCTCGCCAATGATGAAGGCCTGCGCCAACCCGTCCGGCCTCGGCTGCACGGCATACTGCAACCGGATCCCGAACTGACTGCCATCGCCGAGCAGGTTCTGATACTGCGCCTGATCCTGCGGCGTGGTGATGATCAGGATATCCCGAATGCCGGCGAGCATGAGCACGCTGATCGGGTAGTAGATCATCGGCTTGTCGTAGATTGGCAGGAGCTGCTTGGACACACCGAGCGTGACCGGGTGCAGCCGCGTGCCCGCGCCGCCGGCGAGGACGATGCCTTTAATGCCTTGAGCTTCGCGCATTATGAGGAAGTCGGACAACCGAGGAGCGCGACGGCCCGCATGGCGCCGTGCTCGCGCTCGGGGCGAGTCGAGCGGTTTGGGTGTTGGTCAATCATGCTTTGCGTTGGAGGCTTTGGACGGGTGGATTGGGGTTGTAGGACAGCGGATTTGCCCAATCCTCTCCGGCATTGCCGGTCCAATCCCCTCAAATCCCACGCCCCCCACTCGAGGGTGATCGAGCCGGCATCGCCGGGTCTTGGCTTATCTTGGGGTCGCTGAGACGGAATCCACGACCCTTGAGTCAGCCGGAGCGTGACCTTTGGCGCGGCCTGTGGGCCCTTGCCGGCAATCCCGAACATTTTACCGTCATCATCGCCGCTCGACCTCCGCATCTGCTGCTACACGCCGTCGCAGCTCCGCGATCTCGGCCTGCAGCGCCTCGTACTCCGCCTCCTTGCGGCGTAGAAACCGCCAGGTCATACGGGTTTTCTCCTCGATGCCCTGGGGCGTGAGCAGATAGGCGTAGCGCATCTTGCGCGGGTTGTGCTGGAAGTTCTGGAGCTTGACCAGCCCCTTGTCCATCAGCGCATGCAGGCAATAGTTGGTCCGGCCCAGGCTCACACTCAGCTCGCGGGCCAGGGCGCGCTGGCTCAGGTTGGGATTGGACTCAAGCGCCTGGAGCGCCCGCAGGGACAGCGCATCGTCGAGCGAAGCGGTCTTGTTAGTCACTGTTTTTACTAACTTTTCTGGGGTGGAGGCGGGTAGTCAGGCACGCTACCGCCGTGTCGCGCTCATCGTTTTTTTGAGGCAACAGTTCAGAGTTTGAACGAAGTCACAGGCTCGAGTCAAAGGCCTACGCCACCGGTGCTTGAGCGTGGTGCATGCTAACCGCCAACGCGCTCGAGAAACCCCAGCGGGTCTGCCGAAAACATGCCGAAATGCTCCGGGGTGAGAATGACGGGCACGGCGCCGGGGGTTTGTTCAACAAAGGCGCTGAGGCCCTTGCGGGATTTTCGCCGCCCGGATTTGACTTCAATGGCATAGAGCGCGCCGCGGTATGCATAGACGAAGTCCACCTCGGCCTTGCCCTCGCGCCAGTAGTACAGAGCCCCGGGCTGCTGGGCGAGCTCAGCGCCGACGGCCAGTTCGAAGACCCGGCCGCGCTGCTCGGGGTCGTCCAGTATCCGAGCGCTTTGGTGCATGGCGTAGAGCGCGGGGCAGGCGGGCAGCATTTTCGGGCTGGAGCTGCGGCTCCGCCAGGCCTTCGCTGAGTACTTGGCCAGCGCATGAAACATGAACGCACTCTCGTAGAGGCTGATGTAGTGCTTGATGAGATCGGTATTGCCACGATCCTGGAGCTGGCCGAGCAGTTTGGTGTAGCTGATCTCCTGGGCGGGGTAGTGGCAGAGGATCTCAAAGGCCTGCCGGAAGAGCGCCGGCTTGCCGACGCGCTCGAACTGCAGAATGTCCTTGCCGATCACCGTCTCCACGATGGCGTCTTTTAGGTAGGCATACCAGCGATCGTGATCTCCCTCGAAGGCGACGGCGCCGGGGTAGCCCCCATAGGCGAGATAGTGCTCGAGGTCATAACCGAAGGCGGTCTCCAGCTCGTAAAAGCGCCAATGGCCAAGGCGCGTTAACTCAAAGCGCCCGGCAAGGGACTCTGTCACGCCGTCCTGTATTTGTACGGCGCTTGAGCCGAGCAGCACGACCCGCAGGCGCTCCTCCGGTGCTCGGCGGGCCTCGGCGTCCCAGAGCGCTTTCACCGTCTCGGGCCAGTTGGGGATTTTCTGAATCTCATCGATGGCGAGTAGCGCGTTAGGCCCAAGAAGTCGCGCGTGCTGCCATTGCTCGCGCAGCCACTGGCTATCGCCTGCAAGCAAATCATCGGCACTGGCGTAGTGTGCCGGCGCCGTACGCTGATCGATAAGCTGTTGGATGCCCGTGGTCTTACCCACCTGACGCGGGCCAACGACAACCTGGATTAGGGGAGCAGCCTCATCGAGACGATCGGTCAGCTCAGTCACAAAGCGCCTTCTGTAATGCACCGGTACAGACCCATTGCAATAGATTGGTCTATTAATTTTAATAGATCGAGCTAGCAAAACAACCCAGCTCGGCGCGGCTCAACCAGCACCTCGGTTGAGTCTATACGCAACTTTACCGGCCAGCGGATAGCTGCCAGGTCCGCTGTTCGCGGACCCACTGCGACGGCGCTCACAACATCGACCTCAGGCGCTCGCGCATGCTGGGCGACATGGCGTCATTCGTGGTCCGGCCCAACGGCATCCTGCAGTACGATATGTTCATCAACGGCAAGCGCTTCCGTGAAGGCACCGGGCTGCCCGACACGCCGGCCAACCGTCAGCGCATGCGGCGCAACGTCCGCCGCCTCAACGCCGAGCTCGAGACGGGGGCGTTCAACTACGCGAAGTGGTTCCCCAACAGCAAAAAGATCGAGGCCGCCGAGCGGCTGCTGCGTGAGAACCGCAGCGATGACCCGGGCCAGCGCTTCGGCCGCTATGCCTGGAGCTGGTACGAGATGTGTAAAGGCGACTGGAAGCCCGCCTATCGCACCCGGGTCGCCCGCAATCTGCGGGGCCACATCGTGCCCTTCCTGGGCGACCACCCGGTGGACCAGATCGATGAGCGCGCCCTGCGGCTTTTCCGGCAGAGTCTGCTGGCCGAGACGCGCCCCAACGGCCGACGGGCGTTCAGCAACAGCCGCATCACCAACCTGATGGCGCACCTCTCGGCCATCCTCAACCTCGCCGAGCGCGAGCTCGACATCGATAACCCGATCAAATATCTGCCCCCGCTGCCCGACGACCGCAAGGACCCCAGACCGCTCACCGTGGATCAGGTGCATGCGTTCCTGCGGGCGGTCGATCCGCGCATGCGGCTGTACTTTGAGGTGCGCTTCTATACCGGACTTCGCACCGGCGAGGTCAACGGCCTGCGGCTGCGCGATCTCGATCTGCCCCGCAACCGGCTGCGCATTCGCGTGGCCCTGACCGACGGCATGCTGCAGATGCTCAAGACCCGGCGGTCACGCCGCAACATCCAGCTCTCCTCACGACTGGGTAAGGCACTGGCGGATTACGTGGCTGAGCATCATGGTCCAGCCATGCTCGCGCTCCTGCGCGGCGGTGTCCCCGAGCAGCCCGAAGGGGTCGAGCCCGGTACCACGGAAGTGCGTGACCGCGCCCGCCGGCATCGCGACCCGCACGACCCGGGAGATTTCGCGGATGATCCACGGCTGGTGGTTCCCGATGCGAGCCAGCCCGAGCATCCCCTCGATGCCCTGCTCTTCACCGACTCTGAGGGCCGGCCCCTCGACCCGTCACGCGTGTCGAAGGAATTCTGGCTGCCGACACTGAAGTGCCTCGGGCTGGAGCGGCGTCGCGTCTACGAAACCCGTCACACCGCCGCCGTGCTGCATCTGGCCGCCGGCGAGAATCCACTCTTTGTCTCCCGCCTGCTTGGCCACGCGGACTCGGCGATGCTTTTCAATGTGTACGCGCCTTTCGTCCCCAATATCATGGGCCGGGACGGCGAGGCGTTCGAGGCGTTGATGGCGCGTTGAACGGGACCTCCTGCTAGCCCCGCGCCACCGACGCCTCCGGAAAGACCATGGTCTGCGGCTGTTTCATGACCTCAAGCAGCAGCATGACCCGATCCTCACCACGCCGGCCGTAGAAAAGCCCTTCATGACCCGTGAACGCCCCTTCCTGGATCACCAGCCGATCACCTTTCTGATAGTCGGCCTGGGGCGTCGGGATACAGCCCACTTCGTCGACGTTGCGGCGCAGGCAGTCAATGACCGGCTCTGGAACCGGCGGGACGTGATCGCCCCAGCGGACCATGCCGGCCACGCCCCGCGTCGAGCGGATGGGCGCCCAGTTCTGGGTGACGTCATCAAGGTGGATGAACAGATAGCGCGGGAACAGCGACTCGATGAGGGTCGTCATCGCCCCCCGGCGCTTGCGCCGCACACGGTGCTTGGGCCGGAATACCTCAAACGCCTGATGGTCGAGGTGCAGTTCGGCGCGCTCATCCTCGCGCGGTTTACAGTAGATGGCATACCAGCGTTTCACGCGTGCCTCCTCGTTCAGTCCGTGAACATGTCGAGACACGAATATGCCCACCGACGAGCGGTATAACAACCCCTGCGTATGACAGGTGTATGTCACTGGCGGGAGAGATCATCACCGGGTATCGTTTCGGCCATGAAGATTCTTGTGACCGGCGCCGCGGGATTCATCGGCTATCACACCTGCGAACAGCTCCTTGCCCGCGGCGATACCGTGGTGGGGCTCGACAACCTCAATGATTACTACGATGTCAGCCTTAAAAAGGCGCGCCTGGCGCGTCTGATGGCCCACGAGGGCGACGGGCCCGGCGGTTTCCGGTTTGAGCGGCTGGATCTGGCCGATGCGCCGGGCATGCGGGCGCTGTTCGAGCGCGAGGGCTTTGATCGGGTCATCAACCTGGCCGCCCAGGCGGGGGTGCGCTACTCGCTGGACAACCCCCAGGCCTATGTCGACAGCAACGTGACCGGGTTCGTCAACGTGCTTGAGGGCTGTCGGCACACCGGCGTCGGGCACCTGGTCTATGCCTCCACCAGCTCAGTCTACGGCGCCAACACCCACATGCCGTTCACCGAGCATGAGCCCGCCGACCATCCGCTGGCCATTTACGGCGCGACCAAGCGCGCCAACGAGCTGATGAGCCACAGCTACGCGCACCTCTTTGGCCTGCCCTGCACCGGGCTGCGGTTCTTTACCGTCTATGGCCCCTGGGGCCGACCGGACATGGCGTTGTTCCTGTTCACCCGAAAGATCCTCGCCGGCGAGCCCATCGAGGTGTTCAACCACGGCCACCACCAGCGCGACTTCACCTTTGTCGAGGACATTGCCGAGGGCGTGATCCGCGCCTGCGACCAGCCGGCCACCGGCAACCCGGACTGGGACAGCAACGCCCCTGACCCGGCCACCAGCGCCGCGCCCTGGCGGCTGTTCAATATCGGCAACAACCAGCCGGTGCAGCTGCTCGACTACATCCGCGTCCTCGAGGAGTGCCTCGGCCGACGCGCCGAGATGCAGATGCGCCCACTCCAACCCGGCGACGTGCCCGACACCTGGGCGAGCGCCGACGACCTCAAGGACGCCGTCGGCTATCAGCCCTCTACCCCGGTGGAGACCGGGGTACGCCGCTTCGTGGACTGGTACCGGGACTACTATCAGGTCTGATCCGTCAGCATACTTTCCAGATCGGTGCCAATCCCTTCCAACCGCTCCACCGCCTGCGCCTGCTCGGCGGCCAGATCGTCGCTACCCGGCGCGCCCAGATACTCCAGATAGATCTTGAGCTTGGGCTCGGTGCCGCTCGGCCGGATGCTGACGTGGCACCCGCCGGCCAGATCCAGCTGAATCAGATCCGATGCCGGCAGCGGAATGGGCTCGGCATCACGGCCGTCCGGGGCATAACGCTCGGCGGCCCGATAGTCGTGCACGCGCTCCACCGCCAGGCCGGCCACCGCGGCCGGTGGCTCGCGGCGCAGGACCTGCAGGTGGCCGTTCATGCGCTCGCGGGCATCATCGCCACTGAGCTTCAGGCTGACCTGGCGGTTCACTGACAGCCCATGGCGGCGGTAGAGGCCCTGAAGCTGGGCATGCAGCGTGGTCCCGGCGGCCTTGGCGGCGCGGGCCATTTCGGTGACCACCGCCGCCGTGGCGATGCCGTCCTTGTCGCGCACCCGCCGGGTGGGGCAGAAGCCGATGGCATCCTCGTAGGCGAACAGCAGGTGATCGCCGTCCTGCTCACGTTCCAGCGCCCGCTTCCACAGCCACTTGAACCCGGTCAGCGTCTGCTCGTAGCCCACGCCATGGTGGGCGGCCAGACGCCCCAGCAGGCGCGAGCTGACCACGGTGTTCATGACAAAGCCGCGGGCCGCGTCGGCCTGGCGCATCAGGTAATCCCCCATTAACGCGCCGGTCTGATCCCCCATCAGCACCTGCCAGTCGCCGTGCCCGTCGGGCAGGGCCACGGCCAGCCGGTCGCCATCGGGGTCGGTGGCAAGCGCCACATCCGCATCGACGGCCGCGGCCCGGGCGGTCAGCTGATCCAGCGCCCCGGGCTCTTCCGGGTTGGGAAAGCGCACGGTGGGGAAGTCGCCATCCGGCGCGGCCTGAGCCTCGACCTCCGCCAGCTCAATCCCGCCCTGATCGGCCAGCACGCCGCGGACCAGATCACCGGCCACCCCGTGCATGGCGCTGTAGGCCACCCGCAGCGGCGGAGTCGGGTCGGCCACGGGCCGGGCGACGGCCTGCCGGTAGGCAGCGCGCAGGGTATCGCCGTGCACCCGCCAGTAGGGGCAGACCTCGCTGGTCTCGGCTTCAGCCGCGGTGATCTGCGGGATCTCGACCCCGGCGGGCAGGGCGCCCAGGGCCTGAGCGATGCGCTCGTCGGTGGGCGAGACGATCTGTACCCCCCGCGCGCCATAGACCTTGTAGCCCAGATACTCCGGCGGGTTATGGCTGGCGGTCAGCACCAGCCCGGCGGCGGTCTGCAGCTCAAGCGCGGCGAACGCCACCAGCGGCGTCGGCGCATAGGTGTCAAACACATGCACCCCGAGCCCGGCCCCGGCAATGGTCTGCGCCGCGGTTTCCGCCAGCGCGGCCGAGCCGTGGCGCGCGTCATAACCAATCACCACACCCCGCTCGGCGGCGTCGGGCACCTCGGCGCGCAGCAGATCCGCCAGCACCGCGGTCACCCGCTGGATCAGGCGGTGGTTCATATGCGCCGGGCCGGGGCCGGCCAGGCCGCGCAGCCCCGCGGTGCCAAAGCCAAGCGGCGGGTCAAAGCAGTCGCGCACGTCACCGCGCTGGATGCGGGCGTCCAGCTCGGCCCGGGTCTGCGGGTCGGGGTCGGCATCGCGCCAGGCCCGGGCCCGGTCGAGCAGGGAAGGGGGGTTGTGGCCGTCCGTGGTCATGGTGTTTCGGTTATCCCGCCTCGTCGATCAGCTCAGCATAGCCGTCGGCGTCCAGCAGTTCATCCAGCGCGGCCTGATCCACCACGCGCAGGCGGAACAGCCACCCCTCGCCATAGGGGTCGGTGTTGACCTGCTCGGGGTCGTCCGCCAGTTCGTCGTGGGTGGCGACGATCTCGCCATCCAGCGGCGCATAGATGTCCGAGGCGGCCTTCACCGACTCCACCACGGCGCAGGCCGCACCGGCCTCGACGGCGCCTTCCTCGCCGGGCAGCTGGATGAACACCAGGTCCCCGAGTTCGGCCTGGGCGTGATCGGTGATGCCGACGGTGACCATGCCGTCGCCATCATCGCGCACCCATTCGTGGCTGCTGGCATACCGCAGGTCGGCAGGAATCTCGCTCATGATGATCGCCTCTTAGTCCTGACACAGCGGCGGGACATCGCCGGCCGCTCCGGTCCCCTGTTTGAGTAGCAGCCGCCGGGCCGGGGGGAACAGGTCCAGCGCGGTCAGGCCGATATTGCGGATCGCCGCCAGTGGCGGCCAGTCATTGGTGAAAAGCCGCACCAGCCCGTCGGTGAAGGCATAGGTGCGCCGGTAATCGCCCTCGCGCGAGCGGGCATAGGCACTCAGCACATCGGCATCGCCGGGGTCGGGGGCCTCGCGCAGGGCCTCGACCAGGGCCGCGACATCGCGCAGGGCCAGGTTCAGGCCCTGGCCACCCACCGGGTGCAGGGCGTGTGCGGCATTGCCGAGCACCACCGCGCGGTCGGCCGCGAAGTCGGTGGCGGTGACCGCGGTCAGCGGGTAGAGCGCCCGACTACCCACCGCCTCCAGTCGGCCCAGGCGCCAGCCGAAGGTCGACTGCAGGCGTGCCAGGAAGGTCGCGTCACTGGTATCAAAGGCCATCCACTCGGCGGTCTCGGTGGGCAGCGGCCAGACCACCGAGACCGCCCCGTCGGCGGCCGGCAGCACGGCCAGCGGTCCTTCGGGCGTAAACCGCTCATAGGCCATACCATTGTGGGCCCGTTCGGCCCGCACATTGGCGATGATCGCACTCTGGCCATAATCGCGCTCGCGGGTGTCGATGCCCAACGCCTCGCGCGTCGCCGAGCGCATGCCATCCGCCACCACCAGCAGCCGTGTGGTCAGGGTGTATTCACCCCGGTCATCGGCGATGCGCACCCGACGGCCCACCAGCCGGGCGGGCTGGTCACTGCCGTCGCCCGCGTACTGGGGGTACGTGTCGATGATGCGGGCCGGGCAGTGAACCGTCGCGGCGGCGGCCATCGCCGGGCGCAGCGCCTGTCCCAGCACCCGGTTGGGGGCGACATGCCCCAGCGCCGGCAGCCCCTCGGCCTCGGCGGTCAGGCGGGTGAAGCCGCCATGGCCACGGTCGGAGACATGGATGCGGCGGATGGGCTCGGCACCGGCCTCGATGGCGGGCCACAACCCCAGGTGGGTGAAGAACCGCCGTGACGTGGGCGCCAGCGCGGTGTGGCGCTCGTCAAAGCTCGGCTGTCCGTCGGCTTTGGCCGGTACCGGCTCGATCACCGCCACCGACCGGCCGCTGTCGCGCAGGGCCACCGCCAGGCTGGCGCCCACCAGGCCGCCACCGGCGATCAGCACATCAAAGGTGTCATCCGTTGTCATGGGCCATGGCCGCCTCAATCGCCTCGACGGTCTTCGGCACCGCCGCGGTCAGGTTGTCGTGGCCACTGTCGGTGACCACACAGTCGTCCTCGATTCTCACACCAATGCCCTGCCAGCGGGTGTCCACCGGGCTGCCCGGCGGGATGTAGAGCCCCGGCTCCACCGTGACCACCATGCCCGGCTGCAGGGTGCGCCAGTCGCCGTCCACTTTATAGGGCCCGACATCATGCACGTCCATGCCCAGCCAGTGCCCGGTGCGGTGCATGAAATAGCGCCGGTAGTCCCCCGAGTCGATCAACGCCTCAACATCGCCGGTCAGAAGACCCAGGTCCACCATGCCCTCGACCAGTACCCGGGTGGCGGCCTGGTGGGCGGCATTGAATGACTCGCCCGGGCCCACCCGCTCGAGGGCCGCCTGCTGGGCGGCCAGCACCACCTCGTAGACGGCGCGCTGCTCGGCGCTGAAGCGGCCGTTGACCGGTAGCGTGCGGGTGATGTCGGCGGCATAGCCCGAGAGCTCCACCCCGGCGTCCACCAGCAGCAGGTCGCCGTCACGCAGCGCGTCCTGGTTGGCGATGTAGTGCAGCACGCAGGCGTTGGCGCCCCCACCGGCGATGATCGGGTACGCCGGCTCGCCATTGTGACGGCGAAAGTCGTAGAGCAGTTCCGCCTCGACCTGATACTCCATCATCCCGGGCTTTATCGTGGCCATGAGCCGGGTGTGCGCATCCGCCGAAATCCGGGCGGCGGCGCGCATCTGCTCCACCTCGGCCGGGGACTTGATCAGGCGCTCGGCATGCAGGAGTGGGGCCAGCGCCTCCACCGCCTGCGGGGCGCGCTCACCCACCTGGGCGCGGGCCTGACTCAGCCAGGCGATCAGCCGCTGATCGAACGTCTCATCGGCCCCCAGGTCACCGACCAGCGAGCGCCGGTCGGCCAGCAGCCCGGGCATCATCGCATCGAGTTCATCGATGGGGTAGGCGGCATCGGCGCCGTAGTCCGACTGCGCGGCGGCCTGGCCGATGGTGCGGCCCTCCCAGGTCTCGCGCAGCGGGTCGCGTTCGCGCGAGAACAGAATGAACGCGCCCTCGGCCCGTCCCGGGGCCAGCACCGCCACGGCATCCGGCTCGATGAAGCCGGTCAGATAGCGGAAGTCGCTCGACTGGCGGAATGGATAGTCCACGTCGCGGTTGCGGGGACACTCGCCGGCCCCGGCGATCACGGCGATGGCGTCATCGCCCATGCGGCTCATCAGGGCGTCGCGGCGGCGGGCGTATTCAGTGGCATCCATGGCGTGGCCGGCTCCGCTCAATGCAGCACATCGGGGTCGGCGCGATCCCCGGCGACCGCCGGCTGGGCCGAGGAGGGCAGTGCGGTGTGCTCGCGCACCAGCAGGGTGGCCGCGCGCAGGTACTCCACCAGCTCGGTGTAGGCGATCTCGTTGTCCTCGTCCAGCTCGGCCTCGGGGTCGATGCGGGCGATCTCGGTGAGGTCGTTGATCACCTCGTTGGCCTCGCGCGGCAGCTTGGCCGGGTCGTGGCTGCCCGCCACGCCGATGCCAAACAGAAACCCCTCGCACCAGTGGCCGAGGGCCGTGGCGCGGTCGCTGAGGGGCGCGTCGTCATCGGGCAGCAGCGGCTCAAACTCGAGGCTGTCGTTCTCCAGCCGGTCGCGGGTGTCCTGATAGAGCGCGCTCAGCGCCTCGAGCACCTCGCGGGCCGGCTCGCCCTTGGGCGACAGGCCATCGAGCACCTGGGCGATCCACTGCGCCGGCTCGGGCGTTTCGGTGCTGCAGAAAAGACCGCAGAGCATGCCCTGCGCCTCGGCGGCGGAAACCTCGGCCTCGACGCCCGCCAGCGCCGCGACCACATCGGTATAGCGTTCGGATTCATTCATGGGCATCAGTCTAGCATTGCTGCTAGACTCAGCGGCAGTCTAAAAGGATGGGACAAGTGGTTGATTCCGTTAGCGAACAGGCAGCACAACTCGAGCGCCGCGTGGAGCGCCTGATTCAGCTCTGCGAGCAGCTGCGCGACGAGAACCGCGTGCTGCTGCGCGCCCAGGAGTCCCTCAATGCCGAGCGCGCCGCCCTGCTCGAGAAAAACGAGACCGCCCGCGCCCGCATCGAGGCCATGATCAGCCGCCTCAAGACCCTGGAGCAGGACGGATGAGCGAGCCGGTCAAGGTCAGCATTCTCGATCGCGACTTCATGGTCGCCGCCCCGCCCGAGCAGCAGGCCGACCTGCATGAATCGGCCCGGCAGCTGGATGCCCGCATGCGCGAGATCCGCGACAGCGGCCGGGTGGTGGGCACCGATCGCATCGCCATTATGGCCGCGCTCAACCTCATGCATGAGCTGCTCGAGGCGCAGAGCCAGGTCCACCACGACACCGCAACGGCCGAGCGGTTGCAGGCGCTGGATGCCCGCATCAGCGACTACCTGGCCGATGTCGACATCCCCGCCGAGCTGCGCCGGCGCTAGACGCGGCCCGACCCGGTAGGCAGACTGGGCATCGGGTTCCTGTGATGTTCGACACCGGGCTTTTGCATTCTTGACCCTACAATCATGCGCCTCAGGGGAGGTGGCGTAATGCCGTTGGTGTGCAGGTCCGCCCCGGGCGGAAAGCCTAAGACGTCATTCGACCTCCCCGACCTGAACCAAAGGGTTCAAGGGCGTTGCCCGAACGGCATGATGGGGACCCACCCTGACACCAAGTCGGACCTGCGCCGCCGGTTGCGGGCCCGACGCCGTCGCCAGCGCGGCCGGGCCGCCCGCCGGGCCGCCGCGCTGGCCACCCGGCGGCTGACCGCCCTCGACCGGTGGCAGCGCGCCCGGCACATCGGCATCTACTGGCCCGCGGACGGCGAAATCGACACCCGCCCCCTGATCGCGGCCGCCACCCGGGCCGGCAAGCGCGTCTATCTGCCGGTGATCCGCTCATCCAACGGGGATCTGGCCTTCCGCCGCCATCGGCCCGGCGACCCCCTGCAACGCGGCCGCTTCGGCCTGCCGATCCCGCCCCGCGCCGGGGCCCCACAACGCCGGCTGGCCGGACTCGACCTGCTGATCATGCCGCTGGTGGGCTTTGATGCCGCCGGCCATCGGCTGGGCATGGGCGGCGGCTTTTACGACCGCACACTGGCGGGGCGCGGCCGGTGCCGGCGCCCGCTGCGGGTGGGCCTGGCCTATGCCTGCCAGCAGCATCCGGCCATCCCCTATGACCGGTGGGACCAGCGCCTCGATCGGGTCGTCACGGATCGCACGGTGCATGTCTGGTAGCATGTGCGATTAAACGTTGAACATTGCGGATGGACGCAGCAATGGCTTACTGGCTCATGAAATCGGAACCGGATGTCTATGGCATCGATCACCTCGCCGCCGAGCCGGACGGGGTCGAGCACTGGGACGGCATCCGCAACTATCAGGTCCGCAACCTGTTCCGCGATCAGTTCCAGCCCGGCGATCTCGCGTTTTTCTATCACTCCAACACCAAGGTGCCGGGCATCGTCGGTGTGATGGAAGTGGTGAGCGGGGCGTACCCGGACCACACCGCCTTTGACCCCGACGAAAAGTACTACGACCCCAAAAGTGACCCCGACAACCCGCGCTGGCTGATGGTGGATGTGCGCTATGTGCGCCACCTCGACCGGCTGATTTCGCTGGCCGAGCTCAAGGCCGACCCGGCACTCGCCGACATGCGGCTCGTCCAGCGCGGCAACCGCCTGTCCGTGATGCCGGTCACCGAGGCGCAGTGGCAGCATATCCTTGAAATGGAAAAGCAGGATGACCCCAGCAACCGATAACGCCCCCACCTTCGTTAGTCGGGGGCGCGCCCTGATCGATGCCCTGCCGCTGACCGCCGCACTGTTCGGCGTGGCGCTGGCATGGCTGAGCTGGCCGGATGTGGCCAACAGCGATGGCGAGGTGCCGCCGCTGCAGCCCATCGAGACCCGCACCGCGGTGGCGCTTGAGCGCGCCTTCACCGGTTATGGCTATGGCTGGCCGGCGCAGCAGGTGCCGCCGGTCAGCGTCCAGGCCTTCCCCCCGGATCTGGCCGAGACCGTCACCGACACCAAAAAGTCGCTGTTCTTTCGCACCCTGCTGCCGCTGGTGCTGGCGGAAAACGCCCGCATCGAGGCGCAGCGCGAGGATCTGGCCCGGGCCGCGCAGTCGGGCCTGCCGGACGAGCGCCGGCGCGAGATCCTGAGCCGGCTTGCCGACGAGTACGGGGTCGAGGGGGATCCACTGGCCGATGCCACTGCAGCCGCGCTGAAATCCCGGGTCAACACCGTACCGCCGGCCCTGGCCCTGGCGCAGGCGGCCAAGGAAAGCGGCTGGGGCACGTCGCGCTTCGCCCGTCAGGGCAATAACCTGTTCGGCGAGTGGACCTGGGATGCCAGCCAGGGCATGACACCGCGCGACGCCGCCGCTGACGCCGATCACTATGTGCGGCGGTTCACCAACCTGCGCGCCTCGGTGCGCAGCTACCTGAACAACCTCAACACCCACGACGCCTATGCCCGGTTCCGCTCACTGCGCGCCCGGGCGCGGGCGGCGGGTCGCGCGATGACGCCGACGGAGATGACCGGCGGGCTCGAGAAGTACTCGCAGCGTGGCTGGGATTACGTCAGGGAAGTGCGCGCCATGATCACCACCAATCAGCTCAGCCAGCGGGTGGCCAATGTGCGCCTCACGCCCCTGGCCGAGCGGGTGGCGCAGCGCTAGGCGAGGGCCTTGACCAGCACCTTGGAGCCCCGACTCAGGTTGTAGAACGCGCGCCGCTCCGCCGGCAGCGACTCGGTCGCCGTCGGCGCAAAGCCCTGTTCCCTGAACCAGTGCGCGGTCCGGGTGGTCAGCACAAACAGCCGGTCACAGCCCGCCGCCAGGGCATCCCGCTCAAGACGGGCGAGCAGCTGACGGCCGCGGTGGCCGTCGCGATAGTCCGGGTGCACCACCAGGCAGGCGATCTCGGCGGCGCTCGTCCCGTCAATGCGGTGCAGTGCCGCACAGGCCACCACCGTGCCCTCGCGATCCATCACGGTGAAATCGTCGATCTCGGTCTCCAGCCGCTCGCGGGTGCGCCGCACCAGGGTGCCATCCGCCTCCAGCGGCGCGATCAGCGCCAGGATCCCGCTGATGTCGTCGATGCCGGCGGCGCGCAGGCGCTCAAAGGCCTGGGGCATGATCAGTGTGCCCACGCCATCGCGTGAGAACAGCTCCCCCAGCAGGGCGCCGTCACGCTGGCGGGGCAGCAGATGCACCCGCGGCACCCCACCCCGACACGCGGCGATGGCCCGGTTGACCTGGGCGTGAAGCGGCCCGGCATCGGCCGGAGCGGCCTCGAAGCGCTCGCGGGCCTCGTCCAGGGTCAGTTCCCCCAGTGGCGTGCCGTCGGCATTCATCAGCCCCTCGCCCTCGTGCAGGAACAGCAACTTGTCGGCCTGCAGCCCCCGGGCCGCCGCCACCGCCACGTCCTCGGCATACAGGTTGAACTGCTCGCCGGTGGGGGAGACGCCCAGCGGGCTCATCAGCACCACCGCGCCGTCATCCAGGCGCTGGCGCACGGCGGCGGTATCAATGCGCCGCACCTCGCCGGTGTGCAGATGATCGACCCCCGCGCGCACCCCCAGCGGCCGGGCGGTGACGAAGTTGCCACTCGCCACCTGCAGTCGCAGTCCGGCCATGGGCGAGTTGGCGAGGCCCATTGAGAACAGCGCCTCGATGGCCAGACGCACGCTGCCCACGGCGTCCACCACCGCATCCAGCGCTTCGGCGTCGGTCACGCGCAGGCCGTTGGCGTAGCGGATGGCCGCGCCGCGGGCGTTGAGCCGTTCCTCGACCTGCGGGCGGGCGCCGGGCACCAGCACCAGGCGGATCCCCAGGCCGTTGAGCAAGGCCAGATCGTGGACCAGCGCCGCCGCGGTGCCCTCGCTGAGGGCTTCGCCGCCGACGCTGATGACGAACGTGCGGCCCCGGTGCGCGTGAATGAACGGCGAGCTCTGGCGGAACCAGTCCACCCAGGCGTCAAGGCGGTCGGTCATGATCGGCGCCCCCTAGAGCTCGCTCCAGTTGCTGCGCCGCCGCCAGCGGATGCGGGTGACGAGGATGCCCAGCAGCATGCCAAAGACGATCACACCGGCCCCGGCGATGAACCAGTCGCGGCTTTCCTGATCGGCGGCCCGGTTGGCCTCGCGGCTCAGGTCGTTGACCTGGCGCTCAAGATCGAGGACTTCCTTGCGCAGGGCCTGGTTTTCGTCGGCCAGCTGCAGGCCTTCGTCGGCCTCCTGCAGGCGCTCGGTCATGCGCTGGTTGTCCTCGCGCAGCCGCTCGTTCTCGCTGCTCAGGTTCTCGACCTGCGACTCGAGGGCGGCGACCTGTTCGCTCAGGTCCTGGTTTTCGTCGCGCAGCGCGTCGCGCTGGCTCACCGCCCGCTCAAGCCGCGCGGCGGCGCCGGGCTCGGCATCCAGGTAGACGCTGCGCACCCAGCCCTGGTCGTTGCCGGCGCGCACCCGGGTCCAGGTCTCGCCGCGCTGCAGCACCTCCAGCTGTTCGCCGGACTCGAGCAGGCGCAGGATGCGGTAGTCATTGCCCTGGCCGCTGCGCAGGGTGATCTCGAGGGCGTCGGTTACATAGGCGGTGGTCTGCGCCAGCGCCATGCCGCCGCCGGCGATGGCCGCGGCGATCAGCCCACCCAGCGCCAGCGCCCTGCCCATTGCCCGTTTCGAATGCCGCACCCAAGCCTCCCTGGTTCAATCAATCATCAGACCGGCAGTCTAGCTGACGCCTTGGCCACGGGACACCCGGCGCCTTTGCCATTGCCGCCGGCTGGGTCACAATGCGCGCATGATCCGTTATCCCGCCATCGATCCGATCGTCATCTCGCTGGGGCCGCTGGATATCCACTGGTATGGGGTGATGTATGCCATCGGCTTTGGTCTGGCCTGGTGGCTGGGCCGGCGTCGCGCGACCCGCCCCGACAGCCCCGTCGCCCCGGCGCAGATGGACGACCTGCTGCTGTTCGGCGCCATTGGCGTGGTCGTCGGCGGGCGCATGGGCTATGCGCTGTTCTACAGCGGCGGCGATCTGCTGGCTGATCCGCTGTCGCTGCTGCGCCTGTGGGAAGGCGGCATGGCCTTTCACGGCGGGCTGATCGGGGTCATCGTGATGATGGCGGTCTATGCCTGGCGCCACCGCATCGCGCCGCTGGCGCTGGGGGACTTCGTCGCGCCCCTGATCCCTCCGGGACTCGCCGCCGGGCGGCTCGGCAATTTCATTAATGGCGAACTCTGGGGCGCGCCCACTACCCTGCCCTGGGGCATGGTCTACCCACCGCTCGGCCCCGAGCCCCGTCATCCCTCGCAGCTCTATGAGTTGGCCCTCGAGGGACTGGTGCTGTTTGCGGTGGTCTGGATTTACTCGCGCCGGCCGCGGCCCATGGGCGCGGTCACCGGGCTGTTCCTAGCCGGCTATGGCGTCGCCCGGCTGGCGGTGGAGTTCATCCGCCTGCCCGATGCGCACATCGGTTATCTGTGGGGCGGGTGGCTGACCATGGGTCAGCTGCTCTCGCTGCCCATGATCATCGCCGGCCTCGCACTGCTGGCCTGGGCCTGGCGCCGCCCGGCCGCCTCCCCCTCGTCCTAGCCCAACCCGGAGCCCATCACCGCCATGCAGCAGTATCTCGACCTCCTCCGCCACGTCCGCGACCATGGTGTCGAAAAATCCGACCGCACCGGCGTGGGCACGCGCTCGGTGTTTGGCGGGCAGATGCGCTTTGACCTGGCCGACGGCTTCCCCATGGTGACCACCAAAAAGCTGCACCTGCGCGCCATCATCCACGAGCTGCTGTGGTTTCTGGCGGGCGAGAGCAACATCCGCTATCTCAAGGACAACGACGTCCACATCTGGGACGAGTGGGCCGACGCCAACGGCGATCTGGGCCCCATCTATGGCGTGCAGTGGCGCTCGTGGCCGACCCCCGATGGCGGGCAGATCGACCAGATCGCCCGGGTGGTCGAGCAGATCCGGCACAACCCCGACTCGCGCCGGCATATCGTCACCGCCTGGAACCCGGCCGAGGTGGATCGCATGGGACTGCCGCCCTGCCACGTCCTGTTCCAGTTCTATGTGGCCGAGGGGCGGCTGTCCTGCCAGCTCTATCAGCGCAGCGCGGATCTGTTCCTGGGCGTGCCGTTCAACATCGCCTCCTATGCGCTGCTCACCCACATGGTAGCGCAGGTCACCGGGCTCAGGCCCGGGTCGTTCATCCATACCCTGGGGGACGCGCATCTCTACCTGAATCATCTCGAGCAGGCCGACACGCAGCTCGCCCGCGAGCCGTTGCCGCTGCCCACCCTCGAGCTCAACCCGGCGGTGGATGATCTCTTCGACTTCCGCTTCGAGGACATCCACGTCTCCGGCTATCAGTCGCACCCGCGCATTGCCGCGCCCATCGCCGTCTAGGAGCGTTCAGCCATGCAGATAACCCTGGTGGTCGCCATGACCGAAAACCGCGTCATCGGCCGGAACAACGACCTGCCCTGGCGGCTGCCCGATGACATGCGCCATTTCGTGGCGCTGACGCGGGGCAAGCCGATCGTCATGGGCCGCCGCAACTACGCCTCCATCGGCCGGCCGCTGCCGCGCCGTCAGAACATCGTCATGACCCGCCAGCCGGACTGGTCGGCGGAAGGAGTCGAGGCGGTGCATTCGGTGGAAGCCGCCATCGCGGCGGCGGGGGATGTGCCCGAGCTGATGGTGATCGGCGGGGCCGACATCTATGCGGCGTTCCTGCCGCGGGCCGATCGCATTGAGTTGACCCGGGTGCGCACCGAGCTGGAGGGCGATACCTGGCTGCCGGTGTTCGAGGGCCCGGAGTGGACCCGGACCGCCCTCACCCATCACCCGGTGGATGCCGAGCATGCCTGGGCGATGGACTTTGAAGTCTGGGAGCGCCAGCCCGCGGCTGACTAGCGCTTTCTAGCGCTTCATGGCCTGGAAGAACTCGTTGTTGGTCTTGGTGTCCTTGAGCTTGTCGAGCAGGAACTCGATGGCCGCCAGCTCATCCATCGGATGCAGCAGCTTGCGCAGGATCCAGACCTTCTGGAGCTCGTCCGGGGTCATCAGCAGCTCTTCGCGGCGGGTGCCGGAGCGGTTGATGTTGATCGCCGGGTAGATGCGCTTCTCGGCGATGCGCCGGTCCAGGTGCACCTCCATGTTACCGGTGCCCTTGAACTCCTCGTAGATCACGTCGTCCATGCGCGAGCCGGTCTCGATCAGCGAGGTGGCGATGATGCTCAGGCTGCCGCCTTCCTCGATGTTGCGCGCGGCACCAAAAAAGCGCTTCGGGCGATGCAGGGCATTGGCGTCGACACCACCGGTCAGCACCTTGCCGGAGCTGGGCACCACGGTGTTGTAGGCCCGCGCCAGCCGGGTGATGGAGTCGAGCATGATCACCACGTCGCGCTTGTGCTCAACGAGGCGCTTGGCTTTTTCGATGACCATCTCGGCCACCTGCACATGGCGGCTCGCCGGCTCGTCGAAGGTCGACGACACCACCTCGCCCCGCACCGTGCGCTCCATCTCGGTCACCTCTTCGGGGCGCTCATCGATGAGGAGGACGATGACGTAGGCTTCGGGGTTGTTGGAGGTGATGGACTGGGCGATGTTCTGCAGCAGCATGGTCTTGCCGGCCTTGGGCGGCGAGACGATCAGCGCCCGCTGGCCCTTGCCGATGGGCGCGCTCAGATCGATCACCCGGGCGGTCAGGTCCTCGGTGGACCCGTTGCCGCGCTCCAGCGTCATACGCTCCTTGGGGAACAGCGGCGTGAGATTCTCGAACAGGACCTTGTGCTTGGCCGATTCGGGTTTCTCGAAGTTGATCTGATCGACCTTGAGCAGCGCGAAGTAGCGCTCGCCATCCTTGGGCGGGCGGATCTTGCCCGAGATGGTGTCGCCGGTACGCAGGCTGAAGCGCCGGATCTGACTGGGCGAGACGTAGATGTCGTCGGGCCCGGCCATGTACGAGCTGGTGGCGGTCCGCAGGAAGCCGAAGCCGTCCTGGAGGATTTCGAGGACGCCGTCGCCCCAGATGTCCTCGCCCTTTTTGGCGTGCGCCTTGAGCAGGGAGAAGATGACGTCCTGCTTGCGCGAACGGGCCATGTTTTCGATGCCGAGGGACTGCGCCAGCTCGACAAGCTCGGCGGCGCGCTTATGCTTGAGTTCGGTGAGATTCATTTTTGCTTGAGGGGCCGCCCGACGGACGGCCGCTGCCTTGGTGGGAGGGGCGCACCCGAGGGGGTCCCGCAGGTTAAAGGTTGCTGTCGATGAACGCGGAGAGCTGCGCCTTCGACAGGGCGCCCACCTTGGTGGCCTCGACCCCGCCGTTTTTGAACAGCATCAGCGTCGGAATACCGCGGATCCCGTACTTGGGCGGGGTCTCGGGATTCTCGTCGATGTTGAGCTTGGCGATTCGAAGCTTGCCCTCGTAGCTACCGGCAATCTCCTCGAGAATCGGGCCGATCATCTTGCAGGGGCCGCACCACTCCGCCCAGTAGTCCACAAGGACCGGCTGGTCGGCATTGACGACTTCGGATTCAAAATTGGCGTCGGACACGTGGACGATATTGTCGCTCACGGAGCATTCCTCCAAAGGGATATCGGTCGCTGATCGAGATCGGGCCGGTCGAACGGATCGCCCGTCAAATCAATGAAAATGGCTAAGGGGACATCGCCCGAAAAGGCTTGTACGTCGAAGGCTAGTCCCCTGATTCGCCGGTGTCAAATGACGTGTATATTGGGGCGTCATGGACACTCAGACACTGCCCCGCCTGGCCGAACAGGCCGTCGCCATCGCCGAGTCCGCGGGCCGCACGATCCTTGGCATCTACGCCAACGGCTTCGACGTGCAGGCCAAGGCCGACGACTCGCCGCTGACCACCGCCGACAACGCCGCCCACGAGCTGATCGCGGAACGCCTGAAGGCGCTGACCCCCGACATTCCGATGGTCTCCGAAGAAGGCGGCCTGCCCGACTATGCCGAGCGTCAGGGCTGGACCACCTACTGGCTGGTGGACCCGCTGGACGGCACCCGCGAGTTCGTCAAGCGCAATGGCGAGTTCACCGTCAACATCGCCCTCATCGAAGCCGGCCGCCCCATCTTCGGCGTGGTCCACGCGCCAGTGCTTGAATGCACGTGGGAGGCCGTCCACCGCCCGGCCCGTGACGGCGAAACCGCCCTAGGCTGGGCGCGGCGCCACGACGCTGACGGTCAGCACGCCATCCAGACCCGGCGCACCCCACCCACCGACCTGACCCTGGTGGTCAGTCGTTCGCACCGCCACCCGCAGGTCGAGGCCCTGCTCCAGCGCCTGCCCGCCTATCAGACCCGCTCCATGGGCAGCTCCATCAAGTTCTGCCTGGTCGCCGAGGGCGAGGCGGACTGCTATCCGCGCTTCGGCCCCACCTCGGAGTGGGACAGCGCGGCCGCCCAGTGCATCGTCGAGGCCGCCGGCGGCGCCGTCATCCGCCCCGATGGCACGCCGCTGCGCTACAACACCAAAGCGTCGACGCTTAATCCCAACTTCGTGGTCATCGGCGACCCGCAGTGGCCCTGGGCGGATGCGCTTGACGGGTTGCCGGTGGAGGAGCGGTAGACGGCGTCCCGAGGTCGCCCGATCCAGGGCAACGGGATCGCCAATGCAGGGCGCGCCACCGGATCCGGGGATTGCCGATTCCGTCCCCTTTCACCGTGCGATCTCGAGGCGCCCCGCATCGTGTGAGCGCGGGGAAAGGGGATGGAAGCGGCACACCGCCACCCCGACGGTGTTACGGCATCAACACATACTCACCCGGCGCCTCGACATCCGGGGCGTAGCCCTGACTCGGCGCGCCGAGGCTCGGCGGTGCCACGGCCTGCCCTGAGCGCTGCGCCAGCCAGTCCTGCCAGGCCGGCCACCACGAGCCTTCCTGCTGCGGCGTCTCGCGCTCGAAGCGCTCCGCCGGATAGGCGGGCTCCAGCGGCTTGAAGTGCGTGATCTGATAGTGCCTGCGCGGATGACCCGGCTCGCTGACAATGCCGGCGTTGTGCCCGCCCCGGGTCAGCAGGAAGGTCACGTCGGTGCGCGCCAGGCGGGTGATCTTGTACACCGAATGCCACGGGGCGATGTGGTCCTTCTGGGTGGCCACCGAGAAGATCGGGATATCGATGTCGGCGACGGAGACCGGCTGCCCGTCGATGTCGTAACGGCCCTCCACCAGATCGTTATGCAGGAACAGACTGCGCAGGTATTCGCTGTGCATGCGATAGGGCAGGCGCGTGGCGTCGGCGTTCCAGGCCATCAGATCAAACGTCGACTCGCGCTCGCCCATCAGGTAGTGGCGTATCATCCGCGACCACACCAGATCTTGGGAGCGCAGCAGGTGGAAGGCGCCGGCCATGCGGTCCCGGCCCAGGTAGCCGCGCGCCCACATCACATCCTCGAGGAACGAGACCTGGGATTCGTCGATGAACAGATCCAGCTCACCCGGCTCGGTGAAGTCGGTCTGCGTCGCCAGCAGTGACAGCGTGGCCAGCCGGTCGTCGCCGTCGCGGGCCATGGCCGCCGCCGCCAGGGTCAGCAGCGTGCCGCCCAGGCAGTAACCCACGCCGTGCACCTTCTGATCGGGGACGATGTGGTTGACCGCGTCCAGCGGGTCGTTCACGCCCAGACGCCGATAGTCGGCCATCCCCATGCCGCGGTCCTCGGGCCCCGGGTTTTTCCACGACACCACGAACACCGTGTGACCCTGACCGACCAGATATTCGATCAGTGAGCGGCCCGGCTGCAGATCGAGGATGTAGTACTTCATGATCCAGGCCGGCACGATCAGCACCGGCTCGGGGTGGACCGTATCGGTGGTGGGCTCGTACTGGATCAGCTCCATCAACGCGTTGCGATGGACCACCTTGCCCGGCGTCACGGCCAGATCGCGGCCGACCTGATAATCCTCGTCGCTTGCCTGCGGCCGCCCGGCGAGCTCGCGCTGCACGTCCTCAAGCCAGTTCGAGCCGCCGCGGAGCAGGTTGGCACCGCGCTCGTTGACGGTCCGCTCGAGGACTTCCGGGTTGGTGGGCAGAAAATTCGACGGCGAGACCATATCCAGCATCTGCCGGACGGTGAAGTTGACCACCTCCTCGTGATGCGGATTCACGCCCGGCACCCCGGTGGTCGCCACATGCCACCACTGCTGCTGGAGCAGGAATGCCTGGTGGATGAACGAAAACGGCCAGTTCCCCCAGGCCGGCGCCTCGAACCGCTGGTCATCGGGCAATGGCTCGATACAGCGGGTCTGCTCATCATCGGCAAGGCAGTGACCGGAATAGGCGGCAAGCCGCAGCGCCTTGCGCAGGGCCTTTTCCTGAAGCGCGCCCTGGCGGCCGGGGTTGAGCGCGAGATGCCCGGCCCAGTCAAAAAAGGCCAGCTGCAGGGCGGTCGGCGAAATCCCGCCGGTCATGCGCCCGATCATGGCGTGCAGCAGTCGATCCCAGGCCACAGGGTCGGTGACCTGCTCGGAGAAGGCGTGGTCCAGTCGTGTCATATCGCTTCCCTTCGTGCGGCTCTACACCATTGGGCTCGGGGGAGCGGCAGTACGTTCCATTCGTCGGTGTGGTGGTGTGCGGTGGCGCACCCCGCATTGGCGATCCCGTTGCCCTGGATCGGGCGACCTCGGGACGCCGTGGTGTGTGGGATCCACTGCGTGAATCGCCGCGCGTCCCGCGCGAGCCCGATTCAGGGTAATGGGAGCGCCACCGCTACCGCCCCGCGCGGTGTTTCATCCCCCTTCCCGCAATAACCGCATGGGCGACGCCCGATAGTAGCGCCGCGCCCCCAGAGCGCCGGCGGCCCAGACGGTGACCAGTCCCACCAGCGCGCCCACCACCAGGGTCAGCGGCCGGAACGGGTAGTCCAGGCTGAACAGCACCTCGGCGACCACCATGCCGGCGGCCGTGGCGGCCAGGCCGGCCAGACTGCCGGCCACCAGGCCCACCAGCCAGAACTCCAGCCGTGCCATGCGCCGGATGCGCCGGCCGCTGGCGCCGAGGGCCCGCAGCAGGGCGCTCTCAAAGCGGCGCTGCTCGCCGGTGATCTGCAGGGCCGCCAGCAGCACCAGCACGCCCGCCGCCAGGGTCAGCAGGGCCATGAGCTCCACCACGCTCGATCCCTGATCGATGATGGTGCGCACGATGCGCAGCACGCTGCTCACATCGATCGGTGTCACGCTGGGATAGGTCCGGACCAGGTCGTTGAGGACCTGCCCCTGGTCCGACGGCAGATGAAAACTGGTCAGCCAGGTCGCCGGCAGGTCGTCGAAGGTCCCGGGCGAGGCCAGCACGAAGAAGTTGACGTTGAAGCTCTCCCAGCGCACCTCGCGCAGGCTGGTGACCCGGGCGGTGACGCGCTGGCCGCCGGAGCTGAAGGTCATGCGATCGCCCAGCTCGACACCGATTTCCTCGGCAAAATCGGTTTCCACGGACAGCTGCGGCGACGGGTCGTCGACATCACCCCACCACTCGCCGGCGACGATGCGGTTGTCCGACTGCAGCTCGGTGGTCCACGACAGGTTGAACTCGCGCCGCGCCAGGCGGCGGGCCTGGGCGCTGTCGTAGTCGCCGGCCTGTACCGCCGCGTCGTTCAGTCCGGTCAGCCGCGCCCGAACCATGGGGTAGAAGCGCGTGTCGATCTGCGCCTCGGCCAGCCGCGAGCGGACGCCGTCCAGCTCATCGGGCTGGATGTTGATCAGGAACTGGTTGGGGGCATCGGCGGGGATTTCGCTCTCCCAGGCGCTCAGCAGGTCGTTGCGCACCACCGCCAGCAAAAAGAGGCTCATCAGGCCCACGCCCACCGCCACGATCTGGATGACCGCGGTCACTGGCCGGCGGGTGAAGCCGGTCAGCCACAGCAGGCGTCGATTGCCACCGCGCCGGGACCAGGCCCGGGCGCCGTAGACCACCGCCGCGGCCACCGCGGTCAGCAGGGCCAGGGTGGCGGTCACCGCGCCCAGCACACTCAGCGTCACCCGCGGATCGCCGGCCTGCCAGGCCATCAGCGCGATGATGACGCCGGCCGCCGCCAGCAGCGGCACGCCGGCGCCCAGCAGCCCGCTGCCCAGGTCCTGGCGCAGCACCCGCATGGGCGGGGCATTGCGCAGGCGCGCCAGGGTGGGCAGGGCGAACCCCACCAGCGCCGCGGCGGCAGTCAGCCAGCCGGTGGCCAGCGGCTGCCAGCCCGCCGGCGGCAGTCGGGTGTCGAGCAGTTCGGCCACCAGCGCCAGCATGCCCAGGTGCAGCAGATAGCCCAGCCCGGCGCCGATGGCGCCGGCGAACAGTCCCAGCCACAGCAACTTGCCGATCATCAGCGCCAGCACCTGTCGCCGGGTGGCACCTATGGCGCGCATCACGGCCACGCCGGTGATCTGGCGCTCGGCATAGTGGCGCACGGTCAGCAGCACCGCCACGCCGGCCACGATCACCGTCAGCAGCGCCGCCAGGCCCAAAAAGCGCTTGGCCTGCTCGATGATCTCCGAGGCACCGCGGCCCTGCTCGCTGGGGCGCTCGATCTCCACGGCATTGCCCTCGCGGGCCACCAGCTGATCGGTGAACCCGTCGAGCGCCGGGCGGGGACCCGCAAGCAGCAGTTTATGCCGGACCCGGCTGCCCTCACCGATCAGCTCGGTGGCGGCCAGATCGGCGTGGTTGAACATCAGCCGCGGCGCCAGCCCGCCAAAGCCCTGACCGCGATCGGGCTCAAAACTGAGGATCCCTGCCACCTCCAGGGTCTGGGCGCCGATTTCGAGGGTATCGCCCACCGAGACATCCAGCAGCCCCAGCAGGCGCGACTCGATCCAGGCCGTGCCCGGGGCGGGAATGCCATCGGGGACGACCTCTTCAGCCCCCGCCCGGGGCTGGATGCGCAAGCTGCCGCGCAGGGGATAGCGGTCACTGACGGCCTTGGCCGAGACCAGCCGGCTGGCGGCATCATTGAGGACCACGGTGGGGAAGACCGCCGTGCGCGCCGTGGTCAGGCCCCGGGATTCGGCGTCGGCCTGCCAGTCATCGGGGATGCTGCGCGGATATTCCACCGCCCGGTCGGCGGCCAGCATGTCGGCGGCGCGGGCCTCGGTGGCGCCGGCCACCCGGTCAGCCAGCCACGACACGCCGGTGACGGCGGCCACGGCAATGATCAGCGCCAGCGCCAGCAGGCGCAGTTCGCCGCCGCGCCAGTCCCGGTAGAGCAGCCGCAGCGCCAGCATCAGCCGGCCTCCGTGGCGAGCGCGCCATCGCGCAGGTAGCGCACCCGGGCGCAGCGCGCGGCGACGGCATGGTCGTGGGTGACCAGGATCAGGGTAGTGCCGTAGTCGCGATTGAGGGCGAACAGCAGATCAATGACCTGCTCGCCGGTGTGATGATCGAGGTTGCCGGTGGGCTCATCGGCAAACAGGATCTGCGGGCGGCTGACGAACGCCCGGGCCAGGGCCACGCGCTGCTGCTCGCCGCCCGACAGCTGGGCGGGGTAGTGGGCGGTGCGATCGGCCAGGCCCACCCGCTCCAGGGCGGCGGCGGCCTGCGGGCGGGCCTGGCGCTCGCCGGCCAGCTCCGCGGGCAGCATGACGTTTTCAAGGGCGGTCAGGCCGGGCAGCAGGTGGAAGGCCTGAAACACGAATCCGACCCGGCCGCTGCGCAGAGCGGCGCGCTGGTCCTCGTCCAGCTCGGTGAGATCCTCTCCGGCCAGGCTGACCCGGCCGCCGCTCGGCAGGTCGAGTCCCGCGAGCAGGCCCAGCAGGGTCGACTTGCCCGAGCCCGATGTCCCCAGAATCGCCAGGGAGTCGCCGGCATCAATGCTAAGATCAAGGTTTTCGAACAGGCTGATCCGGCCTTCCGGGGCCTCGAAGCGCATCGCCAGGGCGTTCGCTTCAAGCATCGGCGGGTCTTGACGGGAGGATTCCATGGGTTGGGGCATACGCGGTCGACTCCTGCATGCGTCGTGTTTACTGTGGCTGACCCTGCTGGTGATGGGGCCGGCCATGGGCGCCGGCGCCGCTGATGAGCGGGTCCTGGTCCTGGGCGACAGCCTTTCGGCCGCCTATAACATGCCCACCGAATCGGGCTGGGTGGCGCAGCTGTCCGAGCGCCTCGGCCCCGAAGGGCGCGTCATCAACGCGGCGATCAGCGGCGAGACCACCGCCGGCGCCCGGGCCCGTCTGCCCGCGGCCCTCGAGCGCCACGAGCCGTCCATCGTCATCATCGCCCTCGGCGGCAACGACGGCCTGCGCGGCATCTCGCCCGTCGCCATGCGCGACAACCTGCTCGCGATGATCGAGCGCTCGCGGGCGGCCGGCGCCCGGGTGCTGCTGGCCGGCGTGCGCCTGCCTGCCAATTATGGCACCGCATTCATCGAGCGGTTCCGCCAAGTCTACCGCGATGTCGCCGAGCGCACCGGCGTGCGCCTGATTCCGATGCTGCTCGACGGCGTGGCCGAGGACCCGTCACTGATGCAGTCGGACGGCATTCACCCCAATGCAAAGGCCCAGCCGATCATCCTTCAGACGGTATGGTCGGGGCTCGCCCCGCTGCTTGAATCGGACCCTGAAGGCTCGCCGGCAGACTGACCGTCATGGTCATCGGCAGATGATCGGACAGCGGGGCGTCCAGCACTTCGACCGCCTCCACCGCCAGACTGGGGGTGACCAGGATATGGTCGATATTGCGGGCCGGCCGCCAGCTGGGATAGGTGGGCTCGGTGCTGGCCGGTTCGCGCAGGCCCGTCTCGGCGCATAGATAGCGCAGCTCGGGACTGCTCGAGTGGCAGTTCAGATCCCCCATGACGATGGCATGTGACTCATCGGCGATGCACTCGGCGATGTAGGCCAGCTGATTGAGCCGCGCGCGCTGGCTCAGCGCCAGGTGCAGCAGCACCACCAGCAGATCATCCCGCGCGGTGGAAAAGCGCACCATCAACGCCCCGCGGCCGGGGATCCGCCCCGGCAGGCGGTGCTCGCTCACCGTGGTCGCCGGGCAGCGCGCGAGCAGGCCATTGCTGTGCTGGGCGAGCCGCCCCAGCGGCCGGTTGGTCTGGATATAGCGATGCGGAAAGGCCGCGGTCTCGGCCAGGAATGCGGTCTGATCGACGAAGCCGCTGCGCAGGCTGCCGGCGTCCAGTTCCTGGAGGCCCACCAGGTCAAAGCCGCGGATGGTCTCGGCGATGCGCCGCAGGTTGGGCATGCGCGCGGTATCCGGCAGCACATGACGCCAGCCGCGGGTGAAATACTGGTGGTAGTAACGCGTCTCGATGCCGGCCTGGATGTTGAAGCTCATCAGCCGCAGCCGGGCCGGCAATCGATCCATGGTCTCGGGCCCCGGGGGGTTCAGCCCTCACCCGCTTCGTCGGCCACCAGCGAATCGGCCACGTCCAGCATGCCCCGCTGGCCACCAGCCTGGCGCACATCCACGAAGTACTGCCCGGCCACGCCCAGCGACGGCGTCCCGCGTACCCCGTAGGCACCGGCCAGACGCTCGGCGCGGTTGAGGCTGGAGCTGACCGCGAACGAGTTCAGCGCATCCATCACCTCGGACTCGGTCACGTCGGCCACGCTGGCATAAAAGGCCGCCACATCAGCATGGTTCTGAAACTGGCGACCCTGCTCGTGGATCGCATCAAACATGGCCCGATGGGTCTGATCGAGGATGCCCAGCGCATCGGCGGCGTAGTAGGCCCGGGCCAGCACGGCCCAGCTGTCGCGGCCGAAGGTGATGGGCGTGTGCACCAGATCGACGCGTCCTTCGTTCTCCGCCACCCAGGCGCTGAGGACCGGCTCGAAGTCGGCGCAGTGCGGACAGCCATACGAGAAGAACTCGCGCACCTGCACGGCGTCGCCCGTGCTGTCGGTGGGCTGGGGGTTGTCGAGCACCGAATAGCCCTGCTGGGCGGCGGCCGGCCCGGTGATCAGTGCGGCCGCCAGGCCAAACAGCAGCAGCGCTGCCGGGGCCCAACGGCCCATCGAGAAAATCAGTCGCATGAATCGGCTCCGTTGAAAGTCATGACGTCCATCATCCTACAGTTCGCCGTAGGAGTGCAGTCCCGAGAGGAACATGTTGACCCCCAGAAAGGCGAAGGTGGTGACGAACAGCCCGATCACCGCCCACCAGGCCATGGGCGTGCCGCGCAGGCCCTTGGTATAGCGCAGATGCAGCCAGGCCGCGTAGTTGAGCCAGACGATCAGCGCCCAGGTCTCCTTGGGGTCCCACGACCAGTAGGCGCCCCAGGCCTCGGCCGCCCACAGGGCGCCGAGGATGGTGGCCACCGTGAAAAACGCGAAGCCCAGGGCGATGCTGCGATAGCTGACATCGTCGATCTGCTTGAGGGTGGGCAGCCGGTCGGCCCATTTGCTGTCGTCGGGCACCCGTGCGCGGATCAGATACGCCACACCCAGCATCGCGGCGATGGCAAAGCAGCCATAGCCGATGAAGTTGGTGGGCACGTGGATCTTCATCCAGTAGCTTTTCAGCGCCGGGACCAGCGGTTCGATCTGCGAGGCGCCCCGGTCAAAGTGGTACCAGAGCAGGAAACCCACCGAGGCGGTGATCACCAGCAGCACGAAAAACCCCATGGAATAGGTCTGCTGGGCCTTTTCGTAGTAGAGGTAGATCAGCGCGGTGATGACCGCGAACAGCACGAACACTTCGTAGAGGTTGCTGACCGGGATATAGCCGATGCCCCCGGCGAACAGATGGGTCTCGTGCCAGCGCACCAGCAGGCCCACCAGCCCGGCGCCGGCGCCGAACCAGGTCAGCGTCGAGGCCACCTGGCCGGTGAAGCGGTGGCCGGTGAACAGCGAGACGCCATAGACCAGTGTCGCGGCCGGGAACAGCGCGCTCATCCACATGATCGCGGACTGGCTGGAGAGCAGGTACTGCAGGAAGAAATCCGTCTGTGCGGCCCCCAGCGCCGGGTAGCGCATGACCGCGAACAGGCTCAGCAGGCAGACCGCGGCCATGTAGATCTTTGACTCGCCCCAGTGCCAGCCGATGCCGATCATCACCCCGGCGGTGAACAGGGTGATCACCACCTCGTAGCCGTTCATGACATCGCCCAGCACCTGGAAGGTGCCGGCGGTGGCCACCGCGACCAGGGCCGCCCAGGCCCAGTCACTCACCGTCAGCCGCTGCCACAGGGACGGGCGGCGCATCTGACGCATCATTTCTTCGCGGGACGCTACCATTTCCTTAACCTCGATCCGTGTTGTCGCGCTCGAGCTGTTGGTCGACCGCATCCGCCAGTTCTCCAAACTCCTTCGCAAAGGCCTCGGGCTGGCGCTGATTGGCACCGGCCATCAACAGGTCGGCGCCACCGTTGTCCCGCGGGGTGATCAGCGCCCAGACGCGCCGATGCGAGACATAAAAAAGCAGAAACACCCCGATCGTGAGCATTGCCGAGCCGGCATAGACCACATTCTTGCCCGGAGCGCGGGTGATTTGAAGGCCCGTGGCCTGACGGTGATCAAAGTGATCGATACTAAAGATCACCGGCGCGCCATAATCCGAGACGGTGGAGACCGCGTTCATGGCGTCCTCGAAGAATGCCCGCTGATCGGCATCGGTCTGCACCATCGACAGCTGCACACCCTCGCGCGCGGCGAGCACCTCGCGGTAGATCTCGAACAGGGTGCGCTGAAGCACCGAGCGGGAGAACTCCAGCAGCATCTCAGGGCGGTTGGAGCCGGCCACACGGTCTTCGAGCTGTCGGTTGACGGCACCGAAGCCCCCGTCCAGCAGGGTCGCGATCATGTCATCGGCGGTGCCCGCCACCCGCGCACCCAGCTCGGGGTTGGCCACGCCCATCTGCGCCAGCAGCCCATCGGCGGCCCGCTGCGAGGCCTGTTTCACGCGGTTGGGATCGTCCAGTGCGGCGTAGAAGTCGAGAAAGGTCTTCATCGAGGCGTCGTCATCGGCCGGCACATGCAGGTACTGGAACGGCTGCCCGGGGCTGCTGCGCACGCCGTGCAGGTAGTACCAGCGCCCGTCGATTTCCACCGGCGCCATGTAGGTATGAAACTCGCGCGCCTGGCCGGCGTCGTCGCGCATGGTGTAGTTGAACGACGGCCCGACGTTACGGAACTCGTCCCGGGCGCCGGTCCGCTCGACGGCCCGCGGGTCCGGATTGACGTTGAAAAGCTGGAAGTCGTCGATCTCGAGGGTGCGCTCGATGCCGCCCAGCTGCAGGCGCAGGTTCTCGAACACCCGGCCGTCCACGGGCATGGAGGCGCCGGAGCCATCGAGGATGTGTCCGGTCAGGTCCAGCGCCGTGCCGCCATCGGTGAACGAGGCCTGGTAGAGCGTATGGCCGCGGTGGGTGAGCGGCTCATTGACCGAGATGGTCTTGCGGATGGGGTCTTCGAGGGTGGGGTCATGGATGACCAGGTCACTCTCGTAACTGCTCGGCATGCCATTGGGGTAATGGTCGATGCGAAAGTCCTCGAGATAGATCTCGAATGGCAGTTCCTGGACGAGATAACCGTCGCGGACCTGGAGGAAGGTCACGCTGCTGTTGCTGTCCTCGGGGATGGTGATGTTGCCGCGGAACGAGCCACTCTCGGGCGGCAGCCAGCTCTCACCGGGCACCTGGGAGACCGGCAGATCGCGGGTCTCGATGGCCAGATCGCCAGTCATCTCGCGGATCTTGAGGTTGATGTTGCCGTCGATCAGCGCGCCCACGGCGATCACCACCACGGCGACATGGGTGAGCACATAGCCCGCCCGGGTGGCGCCACCCTTCATCCCGGCCAGGATCACCGTGTCACCGCGCACCTCGCGCCGGGTGCGGTAGCCATAGCCGCGGAACGCCGAATCGGCGAGCATCTCCGCGGATTCCGCATCGGCCCCGACCTGCCAGCGCCGGTGGTTGGAGAGCGCCAGCAGCGAGCGCTCGCGCACATGGGTGCGATAGCGGGTGACTTCGCGCCAGACGCCGGGAATATGCCGGCTGACACAGACCCCGGTGGACAGGATGAGAAAGCCGAGAATGCCCAGAAACCACCACGCCGAGTACACGTCGTAGAGGTTGAGCATGCGGAAGACCTCGAACCAGAAGGGTCCGAACTGGATGAGGTATTCGTTATAGGGGTTGTTCTGGGGCAGGACGGTGCCGATGATCGAAGCGATGCTGACCACCACCAGCAGGGTGATCGCGAGGTTCATCGACCCCAGGAACTCAAGCCAAATACTGCCGGAGCGCCGCCTGTCGCGTCGCTTTCCGCCCGTAGGGCTATCTGTCACTGTCGCAGCATTCTGGACCATTGAATGCCCACCTGTTCGCTATCGACGTTATATTACCGCGCGTCGGCGGTGGGTTTAACCATCCGCCAACGGGGGATTTGCCATCGGTCGCGAACTATTCGGCTGCAATATCCGTCGGGTAGAGGCCGCGCACATAGTTAGCGACAGCCTGGATCTCTTCGTCATCGAGCTTCGAGGCGATGTCGTTCATCAGCCCGGCCTGACCATAGCCCGAACGTTTGCCGGACTGGTACAGCCCGAGCTGCTCGATGGTGTATTCGACCTTCTGGCCGCTCAGCCGCGGATAGCCGCTGCTGGGCACGCCCATGCCCCCGGGGCCGTGACAGCTGACACAGGCCGGCACGCCCTTCTCGGCGATGCCACCCATGTAGATGCTGCGCCCGGTGCTGAGCAGCTCTTCGGGGGTCTCACCCAGCTCGGCGTCGAGCTCCGAGAAGTAGACCGCCAGATCGGCCATGGTCTGCTTGTCGAGCCCGGCCGCCTGGCCCAGCATGATCGCGTTCTCGCGCTCGCCGGATTTGTAGAACTGCAGGTGCTCGTAGATGTAGTCCGCGTGCTGCCCGGCCAGGTTGGGGTAGTTGGGCACGACACTGTTGCCATCCGCCCCGTGGCAGGCGACACAGGTGGCTGAGGCGGCCTCACCGCGTTTCGGGTCGGCGTTTTCGAGCTGGGCCTGGGCCGCCCCGCTCATCAGGCACAGCGCGGCGAGCGCGGATAACAACTTAACGATCATGATGTCCGACAGTTCTTGGATAGAATGGCTTTATACCAACGCCCCCCGAAGGGGTCAATTCAGCGGTCTTGGTTGAGACAATGACACTAGATTACCGCCGTGCGCAATTCCTTCTGTCCGCTGCACAGCTCGAGCAACTGCCCCCCGACCAGGGCGCCGAGGTAGCCTTCGCCGGGCGCTCGAACGCCGGCAAGTCCAGCGCACTCAACGCCATCACCGACCAGAAGCAGCTCGCCCGGGTCAGCAAGACGCCCGGGCGGACCCAGCAGATCAACGTCTTCCCGCTGACCGACGATGTCACGGCGACGCGCCTCATGGATCTGCCCGGCTATGGCTACGCCAAAGCGCCGCCCTCGGTCCGTAACCACTGGCAGCAGGTGCTGCCGCAGTATCTCGAAGGTCGCGAGAGCCTCCGCGGTCTGGTGCTGATCATGGATATCCGCCACCCGCTGGGCCCGCTGGATCAGCAGATGCTGGCCTGGTGCGATGCCGCCGGGCTGCCCGCGCATATCCTGCTCAGCAAGGCCGACAAGCTGCGCCGCGGCGCGGCGGGCAACACCCTGCAGGCGGTCCGACGTGACGCCGGCGGGCACTGCGCCATGGCGACGGTGCAGCTGTTCTCGGCACAGACGCGCCAGGGTGTGGACGCCGCCCGTGAGCAGCTCGACCGCTGGTTGCAGACATAAAAAACCCCGGCATCCAGGGGGGGGGTGGATGCCGGGGACGTTTGGCCCGGTCATAGGGGGGTGAATGACCGGGCCAGACTGACCCGCGCTCAAGGGAGGGAGTCGCGGGCCGCGCCGGGCACTGACGCATCTATAATGACAGCGCCGGTCACGGCGAAGTTCAGTGCGCGGTGTCCCAGTCGTCGCCGACTCCGACCTCCACCTCCAGCGCCACGTCGAGATCCGCCGCATCGGCCATGAAACCGCGGATCCGCTCGCCGATCGCGGCTTCCTCGCCCGCCGGCACTTCCAGCACCAGCTCGTCGTGAACCTGCATGACCAGCGTCGCGTCGGGCTGCTCGCGGGTGATCCAGTCGTCCACCGCAATCATGGCGCGCTTGATGATGTCGGCGGCCGTCCCCTGCATGGGGGCGTTGATGGCGGTGCGCTCGGCATACTGACGGCGCTGGTTGTTGCGGCTGTTGATCTCGGGCAGGTAGAGCCGCCGGCCATAGACCGTCTCGACATAGCCCTGCTCGTGGGCCCGGGCGCGGGTCGCATCCATGAACGCGCGGACACCCGGGTAGCGCTCGAAATAGCGATCGACGTAGCTCTGCGCCTCACCGCGCTCGATGCCCAGCTGGCGGGCGAGCCCCCAGGCCGACATGCCGTAGATGAGGCCAAAGTTGATGGCCTTGGCGGCGCGGCGCTGGTCGTCGCTGACCGCCGCGGCCTCACCCCCGAACACCTCGGCGGCGGTGGCGGCATGGATATCCAGGCCCTCGGCAAACGCCCGGCGCAGTCCGTTGTCGCCGGACAGATGCGCCATGATGCGCAGCTCGACCTGCGAGTAGTCCGCCGCCATCAGCCGATAGCCCGGCGTGGGCACGAAGGCGCGGCGGATGCGCCGGCCCTCGGGCGTGCGGATGGGGATGTTCTGCAGGTTGGGATCCGAAGATGACAGCCGCCCGGTGGCCGCCACCGCCTGATGGTAGGAGGTATGCACCCGCCCGGTTCCGGGGTTGATCAGCCCGGGCAGCTTTTCGGTGTAGGTCGAGCGCAGCTTCGAGACGCCGCGATAGTCGAGGATCAGGCGCGGCAGGTCATGACCCTGGGCGGCGAGCTCCTCGAGGACCGACTCGGCGGTGGAGGGGGAGCCCTTGGGGGTCTTGGCCAGCACCGGCAGGCCCTGGCGCTCGTAGAGGATCTCCTGGATCTGCTTGGGCGAGCCGAGGTTGAAGGGCCCGCCGGCGGCTTCATGGGCCTGCGACTCGAGCCGCTGCATGGTCTCCGCGAGCTCGCGGCTCTGGGTGGCCAGCAGTCCGGCATCCACCCGCACGCCGGTGCGCTCGATGCGCGAGAGCACCGGCAGCAGCGGCAGCTCGATGGTCTCGTAGACCGATCGCGGCCCGCTGCGCTCGGCCAGCGACGGCCACAGCGACTCGTGCAGGCGCAGGCTGATGTCGGCGTCCTCGGCGGCATAATCCACCGCCTGATCCAGGCCGACCTGATCGAAGGTGATCTGCCGGGCGCCCTTGCCGGCCACCGCCTCATAGCCGATGGGCCGATAGTTGAGGTATTTCTGCGCCAGCGAGTCCATGTCGTGGCGCGCCGCCGTGGCATCCAGGCAGTACGACTCGAGCATGGTGTCGTGGACCACGCCACGCAGGGTGATGCCGTGATTGGCGAGCACGCTCATGTCGTATTTGAGGTTCTGCCCCAGCTTGCCGGCCTCGGGGTCCTCAAGCAGCGGTCTGAGCCGCTCAAGCGTAGCCTCACGATCCAGCTGACGGGGCTGATCCGGGCCGGTGTGCGCCAGCGGCAGATAGGCCGCCTCGCCGGCGGTGACGGCAAACGACACACCGACGATGCGGGCACGCATGTAATCAAGGCTGTCGGTCTCCAGATCCAGGGCAAAGCAGGGTGCCGCCGCCAGCCGCTCCAGCCACTCGTCAAGGCGGTCCTCATCCTGGATGCACTCGTAGTCCGCCTGGGGGTCGGCCGGATCATGCCGGGTGACCGCCGGCGGCGGGTCGTCGCCATCGCCATCGGCTTCGACCTCGCGCAGCCAGGTGTTGAACCCGAGATGGCGGTAGCGGCGGGCCAGTTCGTCGCGATCCGGGTCCGCCAGCCGGATGGCGAGTGGCTCAAGCGGCAGATCGACGTCGCAGTCAATGGTCGCCAGCTGCCGCGAGAGGTCCAGCTCGTCGAGGTGCTCGCGCAGGCTCTCGCCCACCTTGCCGCCGATCTCCCCGGCATGGGCACGGATGCCATCGATGGACTGGTACTGGGTCAGCCACTTGGCGGCGGTCTTGGGCCCCACCTTGGGGACGCCCGGGATGTTGTCCGAGGTATCGCCCACCAGGGCCAGATAATCGATGATCTGCTCGGGCGGCACGCCGAACTTGTCGATGACCGCGTCGCGGTCGAGGGTGGTGTTGGACATGGTGTTGAGCAGGGTGACCGCGCCGTTGACCAGCTGCGCCATGTCCTTGTCACCGGTGGAGATCAGCAGCGTCAGCCCCTCATCCCGGCCGCGCACGGCGAGGGTGCCGATGACGTCGTCCGCCTCGACGCCGCCGACTTCGATCAGTGGCAGGCCCATGGCCCGCACCACCGCCTTGAGGGGCTCGAGCTGGGCGGCCAGATCATCCGGCATGGGCGGGCGGTTGGCCTTGTACTCGGCGAACAGTTCGTCACGGAATGTCCGGCCCGGGGCGTCAAAGACGACCCCCATGTGCACCGGGCGATAGTCCTCGATCAGTCGGCGCAGCATGCTGATCACCCCATAGACGGCGCCGGTGGGCTCGCCCGCGCTATTGGTCAGCGGCGGCAGGGCGTGATAGGCGCGGTACAGATAGGACGAGCCGTCCACCAGCAGCAGGCGCTTGTCGGGGTCACTCATGGCAGTCTAGATCCGTTCGAGGTTGGCATAGGCGGCGACGAGCCACTTGGTGCCCGCATCGTTGAAGTTGACCTGGATGCGGGCGTTGGGGCCGTTGCCCTCGCAGTCGAGGACCACGCCTTCACCGAAGCGGCTGTGCTGGACCCGTTCCCCCAGGCCGAACTCGGCCTGGGTGGCGGGGCTCTCGCCCAGGCCGCTGCCCGCGGCATCCGGGCCGGTCACCGAGAAGCGCGCCCGCACCTCGTCCACCAGCGCCGGGGGCAGCTCGCGGATGAACCGCGAGGCAATAGCGAAGTCGTCACGACCATGCAGGCGGCGGCGCTCGGCATAGGTGATCAGCAGGCGCTGACGCGCCCGGGTGATGCCGACGTAGGCCAGCCGGCGCTCCTCTTCGAGCCGGCCGGGTTCCTCCACCGACATGCGATGCGGGAACAGCCCCTCCTCGAGCCCGGCCAGGAACACCACCGGAAACTCCAGGCCCTTGGCCGAGTGCAGGGTCATCAGCTGCACGCAGTCCTCCCAGGCACCGGCCTGGCCTTCCCCGGCCTCCAGCGCGGCGTGGGCGAGGAACGCGGTCAGCGGATCCATCTCGGCCTCGGCGGTGTTGTCCTGCTCGAAGTTGCCGGCCGCAGTGATCAGTTCGTCGAGGTTTTCAAGCTTGTCCTGGGCCCGATCAGATCCGTCCTTGCCCAGATGCCCGCGCAGCCCGGTCCGGGTGATGACGGTCTCGATGCGGTCGGCCAGGGCGGCGTCGGCGGTCTCGCGGTCGAGGCCGTCGATCAGCTCGACGAAAGCGCGCAGGGCGTTGCCGGCCCGGGCCGGCAGCCCGCCGGGCCGGCTCACCAGTTCGCGGGCGGCGGCCCACAGGCTGACCCCCTGATCGCGGGCGGTCAGGCGCAGGGTCTCGACCGTGCGGTTGCCGATGCCACGGGTGGGGGTGTTGATGATGCGCTCCAGCGCGGCACTGTCATCGCGATTGGCGAGCAGGCGCAGATAGGCCAGGGCGTCCTTGATCTCGGCGCGCTCGAAAAACCGCAGCCCACCGTAGACCCGGTAGGGGATGCGGCGCGCCATCAGGGCTTCCTCAAACGTGCGCGACTGGGCGTTGGAGCGGTAGAGGATGGCGACGTCGCTGCGCGCCAGGCCCTGTTCCTCGACCATCGCCATGAGCCGCTCGACCACGAACCGGGCCTCGTCCTGCTCGTTGAACGCGGCGTACAGGGCGATGGGCTCGCCGGCCTCGCCTTCGGTCCAGAGCTTTTTGCCCAGCCGGTCGCTGTTGCGCGCGATCAGGGTGTTGGCGGCGTCGAGGATGGTGCGGGTCGAGCGGTAGTTCTGCTCAAGCCGCAGCACCCGGGTGTGCGAGTAGTCGTTGCGGAAGCGCTCGAGGTTCTCCACCCGCGCGCCACGCCAGCCATAGATCGACTGATCGTCGTCACCGACGATGAACACGTCCGACTCGGGCCCGGCGAGCAGCTTGAGCCACTCGTACTGAATGCCATTGGTGTCCTGGAACTCGTCCACCAGCACATGGCGGAAACGCCGCCGGTAGTGGCCCAGCAGCTCGAGGTGGTTCTGGAGCATTTCCACCGTGCGCAGCATCAGCTCGGCGAAGTCCACCACCCCGGCGCTGCGGCAGGCCTGTTCGTAGGCGGCGTAGACCCGCGCCATCTCGCCACTGTAGGGATCGGCACTGTCCAGGTCCTCGGCCCGCTCGCCGGCGTCCTTGCGGGCATTGATGAAGCCCTGTAGCTGACGCACCGGCCAGCGGTTTTCATCGACTTCAAGATCGCGCATGACGCGCTTGACCAGACGCCGCTGGTCCTCGCTGTCGAGGATCTGGAAGCCCTGGGGCAGGCCCGCTTCCTGCCAGTGCAGGCGCAGCAGCCGGTGACTGAGGCCGTGGAAGGTGCCCACCCACAGGCCCGAGCCATTGATGCCGAGCAGCGACTCGATGCGCGCGCGCATCTCGGCGGCGGCCTTGTTGGTGAAGGTGACGGCCAGCAGGTTCCACGGGGTGGCACCCTCGACCCGCACCAGCCAGGCGGCGCGGTGGGTCAGGACCCGGGTCTTGCCGCTGCCCGCGCCGGCCAGCACCAGGGCATGCCCCTGCGGGGCGGTGACGGCCTCGCGCTGGGCGGGGTTGAGCGGATCGATGAGATCAGAAACATCCATGCCGCCGGAGTATATCAGCGCGCCCGGTGACTAGGGGGTCGGCAGCGCCCTGACCGGCGGCAGATCACGGATGAGCTCGGCGAGCGCACTGACCACCGGTTCGCGGGCACAGCCACGGCGGCGATAGATGGCCAGCTCGCGCACCGGCGGGCTGCCGGCGAAGGGCCGCACCGCCAGCCCGTCGGTGGCATTGCCCGCCGCCTGCACCGCCAGGGTGGGCAGCAGCGTCACGCCGGCACCGGTGGCGACCATCTGGCGCAGGGTCTCGAGACTGGTGGCGCGGAAGTCCTGATGCTGCTGGGCGCCCACCCGCGAGCAGAAGTCGAGGGCCTGATCGCGCATGCAGTGGCCTTCCTCGAGCAGCAGCATGGGCGTGGCGTCCAGGTCGTCCCGGCTGATCTCGGCCCGGGCGGCCAGCGGATGCGACTCCGGCAGCGCCACCTCGAACGGCTCCCTGAAAAGCGGCTGCGCGATCAGCCCCTCGTCAGGCACCGGCGCGCCCATGATGGCGGCGTCGAGGGTGCCCTCGCGCAGCCGGTCGATGAGCCCGCGGGTGCGTTCCTCATGGAGCAGCAGCCGCAGCTTGGGATAGCGCGCCTGCAGGATCGGGAACAGATGCGGGATCAGATAGGGCCCCAGGGTGGGGATGATGCCGATGCGCAGATCCCCGCTCATCGGGTCCCCCGCGGCGCGGGCGACGCTGACCAGATCGTCCACCTCGTCGAGGATCTGCCGCGCCCGCTCGGTGATCATGCGGCCGATGGGCGTGACCAGCACCCGCTTGCTGGTGCGCTCCACCAGCTGCACCTCGAGATAGGCCTCGAGCTTCTTGATCTGGGTGCTCAGGGTGGGCTGGCTGACGAAACACGCCGCCGACGCCCGGCCAAAATGCTGATGGTCGGCGACGGCGACGAGATAGCGCAGATCGCGAAAGTTGACGTGGTTCATGGGCGCATCCCGAGGGATATCCGGAAAACCCCTATTCTAGCGCGGGATTACCCCGGATGCGCGAATCAGCCCGCCGACAGGCAGGTCACCAGGCGCTCGCTGAGCTGATTGATCAGCGTCGTGTAGTAATCCCCGTCCGCGGGGATCTCGCTGCCCAGCGGATCCAGCACGCCGGTGCGGGCATCGGTGCCACTCAGCACGGTGTCCACCATGGCCGGGTTGAACTGCGGCTCGGCGAACACGCACTGCACGTCCCGCTCGGCGACGATGTCGCGGATCTCGGCGATGTGCGCCGGGCCCGGATCGCGGGCGTCACTGAGTGAGATGGCGCCGACGGTGTTCAGGTCAAAGCGGCGCTCGTAGTACTGATAGGCGTCGTGGAAGACGATGAACGCCTCGTCATGGACCCCCTCGAGCTCGCCGCGCACCTGGCGGATGAGCCCGTCGATCCGATCCCGGGCGGCCGCGGCATTGGCCTGGTAGCGCTCGGCATTGGCGGGATCATGGCGGGCCAGGGTGTCGGCGATCACGCCCAGCCAGTGCTGTGCATTCACCGGGTCCAGCCAGGCATGCGGATCAACCCCCTCGTGGGCATGGCCCTCGTGCTCATCGTGGCCTTCGTGGCCTTCATGGCTCTCATGCCCGTCATGGCCGTCATGGCCGGCCTCGGCCAGCACGCGGTCGCGAAAGCCATGGCGCAGCGTCCCGTCGGTGTGCAGCAGCGCCACTGAGTCGGCGTTACCGGCTAGGTTGTCCAGCGCACCGGTCAGCCATGGAGTCAGTTCATCGCCCACCCAGAACACGATGTCGGCGTTTTCAAGCGTGGCGGCCTCGCTGGGGCGCAGCGAATAGCTGTGGGGCGAGGCACCGCGCTGGATGACCATGGACGGCTCGGCCACCCCGGCCATCACCTGGGTGACCAGCGACTGCACCGGCGCGACGTCGGTGGCGACGCGCGGTGCCGCCAGCGCCGGCGCGGCGATGACGCCGAAAATCAGGCCCAGCAGGGCGGCACGGGGTCGCGGTAGGGCGGAAGTGGATCGGCGTTTCATGAGAAACTCTCCTTCGCAGGCTGTTTATGTAACGATATACTATAACATTACTTCACCGGGTTGAAAGATGCCGAATCCACAGACTCCCTTAATACAGGCGGACAGCCTCAATCTGCGGATCAACGACAACCCGATCCTGCAGGACATCACGCTGAGCCTGTCCGCCGGCGAAATCGTCACCGTGGTCGGGCCCAACGGGTCGGGCAAGTCGACGCTGCTGCGCGCGTTGATCGGGGCCATGAGGCCCACCAGCGGGCGCATCACCCGAGCGTCCGGCCTGCGTCTGGGCTATGTGCCGCAGCGCCTGCACATCGACCCGACGCTGCCGCTCAGCGTCCGGCGGTTCCTGAACCTGCCCCGCCGCCACTCGCGGCAGGCCATTGATCAGGCGCTGGAGCAGGCCGGTCTGCCCGGCCGCGCCGACAGTGCCCTGACGTCGCTGTCCGGCGGGCAGTTCCAGCGGGCGCTGATGGCCCGGGCACTCATCGACGCGCCCAATCTGCTGATGCTCGACGAGGCCTCGCAGGGGCTGGATCAGGCCGGCACCGCCGACTTCTACCGCCAGCTCGAGCACATCCGCGACCGCCTGGGCTGCGGGATCCTGCTGGTCAGCCATGACCTGCATGTGGTGATGCGTGCCGCCGATCGGGTGATCTGTCTCAACCACCACATCTGCTGCCAGGGCCGGCCCGAGGCGGTGACCGCCGCGCCGGAATACCGCGCCCTGTTCGGCACCGATGACGACACGGCGCTGGCGCTGTTCCGGCATAACCCCCATCACCATCCCCACGATGCCCACACGGAGCCCGACCATGCTGGATGACTTTCTGGTCCGCGCCACCCTCGCGGGGCTGGGGGTGGTACTGGCCGCGGCACCGCTCGGCTGCTTTGTGGTGTGGCGGCGAATGGCCTTTTTCGGCGCCGCCACCGCCCACGCCGCGGTGCTGGGCGTAGCGCTGTCACTGGCGCTGTCGATGTCGATCTTCGTGGGTGTGCTGGCGGTCTCGCTGCTGATGGCGGTGACGGTCAGTCTGCTGAGCGACCGCGGCTATGCCATGGACACCCTGCTGGGGGTGATGGCGCACTCGTCACTGGCCTTCGGTCTGGTGGCCGTGTCGTTTCTCAGCGACGTGCGCATCGACCTGATGGCCTACCTGTTCGGCGATATCCTGGCGGTGGGGCGCAGCGACCTGGCGATCATCTGGGGCGGCTCGCTGCTGGTGCTGGGCCTGACCCTGTGGCGCTGGCAGGCGCTGCTGCTGACCACGGTCAATGCTGATCTGGCCTATGCCGAGGGCCTCGAGCCGTCGCGCGAGCGGCTGATCCTGACCCTGGCGCTGGCGATTGTGGTGGCGGTGGCCATCAAGGTGGTGGGGGTGCTGCTGATCGCGGCGCTGCTGATCATTCCCGCCGCCACCGCGCGGCCGTTCAGCCGCACGCCCGAGCGCATGGCAATGGCCGCGGCCGGTCTGGGGGCGCTGGCGGTGCTGGGTGGCATGTGGGGGTCGTGGCAGTGGGACACGCCCACCGGCCCGACCATCGTCTGTGTATCGGCCACGCTCTTCGCGCTGCTGGCCGGTCTGGCGCGCAGCCTGCCGGGCCGCCATCGGGCGGTTTGACACGGCACGGTGGGGCTGGGAGCGTGAAGGCCATCGTCACACCCGCAACGGAGCACGCTGGAATGGATATTCCCCATATTGATGAATCCCTCGGCCATGCGCTTTTCAAGGCCACGGCCGATCATTCCCTGAACGCCATCACCATCACCGAGGCGGCGGATGATGGCAGTGCCGGGCCGATCATCTACGTCAATCCGGCATTCACCGAGATGACCGGCTACACCGCCGAGGAGGTCGTCGGCCAGACGCCGGGCATGCTCCAGGGCCCCAAGACCGAGGCCGCCGTGCTGCAGCGTCTAGGTGAGCAGATCCGCCGCGGCGAGGTGTTTCATGGCGAGACGGTCAACTACCGCAAGGACGGCCGCGAGTTCATCCTTGAGTGGAAGGTGATCCCGGTCCGGCAGGACGGGCGGGTCACCCACCACGTCGCCGTGCAGTACGACGTCACCGGCGAGATCTAGCCCCCCGGGGCCGGCGGCGTATCGGCCCGGGTGGCGTCCAGCGCCCGGGACAGGTCGTCGATCAGGTCGTCCGGGTCTTCCAGCCCCACGCTCAGACGCACCAGCGGCCCGCGATCCGCGCCGGTCTCGAGGCTGCGGGTATCGTGCAGGCTGCAGGGCAGCGCCAGGCTCTCGAATCCGCCCCACGAGGCACCGCGGCCGAACAGTTCCAGTTGATCGACGAAAGCGGCGGCGCGGTGGGCGACGCCGGGCGCCAGTTCGATACTGAAAAGCCCCGCGGCGCCATCGAACTCGGCCCGCCACCGGGCATGGTCCGGGCTGTCGGGCAGGGGCGGATAGTGCACCGCCGCCACCTGGTCGCAGGCGTTCAGCCAGTCCGCCAGACGCAGCGCCCGCTCGGCATGGGCGGGATAGCGGATATGCAGGGTCCGCGCGCCGCGCAGCACCAGCGCACAGTCATCGGCGGACACCGCCAGCCCCAGCAGCACACTGGCCTCGTGGAGGGCCTCGAAGGTCGCGGCGGTGGCGGTGACCGAGCCCATGAGCACATCCGAGTGCCCGCCCAGATACTTGGTGCCAGCAACGATGGACAGGTCGGCGCCGTGCTCCAGCGGCCGATAGCAGTATCCCGACGCCCAGGTGTTGTCGCAGACCACCAGGACGTCACCGTGCGCGTGGGCGATGGCGGCGATGCCGGCGATGTCCTGCAGCTCCATGGTCACCGAGCCGGGGGTTTCGGTGTAGATCATCCGCGTGGTGGGCTGCAGCAGCCGCGCCAGATCGGGCTCGCGGGGGCTGTAGAAGTCGTAGCGGATGCCGCGCTCGTGCAGGAAGCGGTCCAGCAGCTGGCGGACCGGTGCATAGACCGTGTCCACCACCAGCAGATGGTCGCCGGGGTGCAGAAACCCCAGCAGCACCGCGGCGATGGCCTCGAGCCCCGAGCTGTAGAGTTTGGTGCCGTGGCCGTTCTCAAGGTCGGTGATCAAATCCTCGAGGGCGAAACCGGTAGGCGTGCCCCGCACACCGTAGGTGAATGACTGCGCGCCGGCGCTGCCGGGCTGCTGGGCGGCGGCCATGTCGGCCATTGATGCGAAATCCACGGTGGCCGCCCGCACCACCGGCGGGTTTACCGGTCGCCGGCCGTCCACATAGGGCGGTCGTGCGCCATGCACCAGTCGCGTCCCGCGTCCCACGGCTGTCTCCTTCTCGTCCCGGCTCATGGCCGTCAGCATGGCAGGATTCGCCGGACTGACAAGTCAAGGCTGATCCGAAGGCCGCCGGGCGTGTATGGTCAGGGGTGATCCCAATGGATTCATCAGACAACAGGAGCCAAACCATGGACGTTCTCTACACCACGACGGGCACCGCCACCGGCGGTCGCGATGGCCACGCAGCGACCCGCGACGGCTCGCTCGACGTCAAGCTGACCGCGCCGAAAGAGCTCGGCGGCCCGGGCGGCGAGGGCACCAACCCCGAGCAGCTGTTTGCCTGCGGCTATTCGGCCTGCTTTCTGGGCGCCATGCAGTTCGCCGGCGGTCAGGCGGGCATTCAGGTACCGGCCGACACCAAGGTGACCGCCGATGTGGCACTGGGCAAGCGCGATGATGGCCAGGGCTTTGCGATCGGCGTGGACCTGTCGGTGGAGCTGCCGGGCGTGGACCGCGCCGACGCCGAGAAGCTGGTCGAGGCCGCCCACGTGGTCTGCCCCTACTCCTACGCGACGCAGGGCAATATCGACGTCACCACGACCATCGCCTGAGGGCCTTCAGCCGCGGGTGACGGTCACATCCACCGAGCCCATGGCTTCGATGTGACCGACCAGCCGATCCCCCGGGATGACCGGTGCCACGCCGGCCGGCGTCCCGGTGAGGATGATGTCCCCGGCCGCCAGCGTGAACCGCGCCGACAGGGCGGCGATCACCTCGGGCAGTGACCAGATCTGCTGATTGAGGTTGCCCCGCTGACGTACCTCGCCGTTGACCGCCAGCTCGATGGCCCCTTCGGCATGGTCCCCGCATTGATCCACAGGCGTCAGCGCCGAGCAGGGTGCGGCGTCATCAAAGGCCTTGGCATCAATCCACGGCCGACCCCGGGCCTTGGCCTGGGCCTGCAGGTCGCGGGCGGTCATGTCCAGCGCCACGCCATAGCCCCAGACACAGCCCAGTGCCCGGGCGGTGGGGATGTCGCGACCGCCCTCTCCCAGCCCCACCATCAACTCGATCTCGTGCTGCACGTCCCGACTGCCCGCCGGATAGGGGAAAAGCCCGTCGGTGCGCAGGTTCTCGGGGTTTTTCTGAAAAAAGAACGGCGGCTCGCGGTTCGGGTCATGGCCCATCTCGGCGGCATGATCGGCGTAGTTGCGCCCCACGCAGTACACCCGCCGCACGGGAAAGCCACCCCCTCCGGTCACCGGCAGCATCCAGCGCGGCGGCAGTGGGATCACCGGGTCGCTCACAGCATCTTCTCCCCGGTATCGCGGCCCGGGGTCACACCAGTGGTCATCCACGCCGGGCCCGCCTCCAGCGAGGCCTTCTTCAGCTGCCAGCGAAAGCGGTAGAACCCGCCGTCCCGGGCCACCACCCGCACCCGATAGACGGCACGCTCATCGCCCTCGCCCACGGGGGTGATCTCGGCACGGCTGTGGTTGATGAGCACCCCGTAACCCGGGCCCTTGAGCATGCGCTTGAAACGCGGCAGCGGACCCGTGACGGCGCGGTTGTCAGGATGCGCAAACGCCCAGACCTGCTCGATGCCGGCGTTGGGGGTGGGGCTGTCGTTGTCACTGAGGGCGTCGAGCTGGATGCGGACCACCTCGCGGGCGGCCAGATCCGGACCGGGGACCGCCGGCTCGCTGGCGCCGGCCAGCCCGGCCAGCCCGGCCATTAGCAGACCCGCGCTCAGGCCCTGACGGAATCGCGAAACCAACATGGCGAATCATCCTCTAAAACGAGTACACACCCTGTGACAACACGCTTCCGATATTCTTCGACATCGGGTTAGAGTGCAATCAACGCAGCGGCTGACGCCCACCGGGAGAGACATGGTCAAAACCAGCGCCACCGCGATGATCCGCCGACCCAGCCCCGTGGTGTTCGCGTTCGTGGTCGATGGCTTCATCGACAACTATCCCCGCTGGTCGCCGGAGGTGAAAAGCCTTAAGGCGCTGACGGAGGGCCCCCTCGAGCTGGGCTGGAAAGGCCGGCAGATGCGCGTCGACCAGGGCCGGAAGACCACCACCGATTTCGAGGTGACCGCCCTCGAGCGGCCGCAGCGGATCAGCTTCAGGGGTGTGAAGGATCCGTATTTCATCGACTTCCACTTCAGCGACGAGGGCGGGCAGGCCACGCGGCTGACCTTCCGTTTTGAGCTCGGTCAGCTGGGCATGGCGTTCCGGCCGTTCGAAAAGCTCATCACCCACGCCGTGCAGACCGGCGTCGACCGGGTCGCCCGCAATCTCAAGCACCTCGTGGAATCGGAAACGCCCGACCCCGCCCGTGCCCCCTCAGGAGAGCAGTGATGGCATTCATCCCCGAAAAAGACACCGGCCTCATCCCCAACATGCTCACCCAGATCCTGGATACCTGTGTGAACGGCATCACCTTGTCGGACCCGGATCAGCCGGACAACCCGATCGTGTTCGCCAACAAGGTCTTCGAGGACATGAGCGGTTACCCACAGGAGGAAATCATCGGCCGCAACTGCCGCTTTCTGCATGGCGACGACCGCGACCAGCCCGGACTCGAATCGATCCGCGAAGCGATGCGCACCGAGTCCCGGGTCGAGGTGGTGCTGCGCAACTACCGGCGCAGCGGCGAGATGTTCCACAACCAGCTCACCGTACAGCCGCTGCATGACGAAAACGGCCAGCTGATCTACTACCTGGGCGTTCAGTACGACATCACGCCCATCGTCACCGCCCGCGAAGAGGCCGATCGCATGGCGGCGCTGTTCAACCGCCCGGATGAAGCATGAAAAGCCCCGCCGCCACCGCGATCATGATCGCGGCATAGGGCAGGTTCCAGCGCAGGATCTGTAGCGGCTGCAGGGCATACGCCCCCTGCAGGGCCAGATTGAGGGCCGACAGGGGGCTGACCGCCACGCCGATGCCCCAGGCGGCGAGGAAACAGCTGGCCAGCAGACTGGGGTCGGGGTCCAGCGGCGCCACGACCGCCGCCGCGGCGGCCACGCCGATCACCGGATGCACCCCGACAATGGCCAACCCCACCAGCAGCGCCAACAACAGCCCCGCCTGGTGGCCGCCGAACCGCTCGAAGGGCAGCGTCAGCCCGGTCACCGCCACCAGGCTCATCAACCCGGCCGCCATCACCCCCGCGGACAGGAACAGCACCAGCTCGCCGCGCATCGCCGGCAGACCACTGCGGACATGATCAGCCAGTGTCCGCGCCGGATGCCGCTGATTGATCAGTAGCGCCGCGGCGGTGACGGTGGGTGCCAGCAGGGCGATCAGACCCAGCACCGACAGTGAGGGCCGCCAGCTGTGGGCCAACAGGATGGCCAGGGCCAGCAACCCCGGCAGCCAGAGACTGCTGAAGTTGATCGGGTAGCCGACAAAGCCCTCGGCATCCAGCGCGCTGACATCGCGGAAGGTGATCAGCAGGGCAACCAGCGCGAGGGGCACACCGAACGCCAGCAATGTCGGCAGCCGGGCGCCCGGGGCGTAGGTAAGCGCCGCGGCCATGGCGGCAAAAAACGGTGACCAGAACGCCGCGCTGCCAAAGCCGCGCACCAGGGTGATGGTCTGCTGGCGGCTGAGGGTGCGGCCGTCGCTCATGCGCCTTGCCATGATGAACACGGTGGGCAGATTGACCACGGATCCGAACAGGTGCACGCCAGCCAGGGTGGTGGCAAGGCTGCGCCGGCCGAGCGGCACCTGCGCCGAGGCGGCGGCGGGTGGCACGGCGATCAGGCGCAGAAAACTCACCGCGCCCAGCATGGCGATCAACAGCGCGTTACCGGCCACCGCCGTGCGCCAGTCCACTGTCCCCTCGGCGAAAAAACCAACGCCGAGGCCCAGCGCCCCGACGGCCAGTAGAGCACTGCTTTGAATGCGGACCCGGCGCGGCACATCGCGCCAGAGGATGACACCGGCCAGCCAGGCCGGCAGCCCGGCGGCCAGCAGCGGCACCGCACCGGTAAGACTGGCGACGGCGCTGAGCGCGATGCAGGCCGTCAGCGCCAGCCCCGCGACCGTGGCCGGGACCGGCTTAAAGGGCCGGATCATCGACTTAATGACGCGAAAGTCACTCCACCGTGACCGATTTCGCCAGATTGCGCGGCTTGTCGACGTCGGTGCCCTTGAGCACCGCCACGTGATAGGCCAGCAGCTGCAGCGGCACGCTGTAAAGCAGCGGGGCCACCGCCTCGTCCACCGATGGCAGGGCGATCACCTGACAGTCGTCGGAGGCCGCCGGGGCCGCGGCCGGGTCGGCGAACACATAGAGCCGGCCACCGCGCGCGCGGACCTCCTGGAGGTTGGATTTGAGCTTTTCCACCAGGTCGTTGTTGGGCGCGGCGGTGACCACCGGCATATCCGCGTCCACCAGCGCCAGCGGCCCGTGCTTGAGCTCACCGGCTGGATACGCCTCGGCATGGATGTAGGAGATCTCCTTGAGTTTGAGCGCCCCCTCCATGGCCACTGGATACTGAGTGCCGCGCCCCAGGAACAGGGTGTGGTGCTTGTCGATGAATGCCTCGGCCAGAGTCTCGATGCGGGGCTCCAGCCCCAGCACGGTCTCGATCTGGCGCGGGATCTGACGCAGGGCCCGCACCAGGCGGGCTTCCTCGTCGCGACCCAGCTGATGGGCCCGGCCGGCGGCGATGACGGTCAGCAACAGCGCGGTGAGCTGCGTGGTGAAGGCCTTGGTCGAGGCAACCCCGATCTCGGGCCCCGCTCGGGTCATCATCACCCGGTCCGACTCCCGCACCAGCGAGCTCTCGGGCACATTGCAGATCGCCAGCGTCGCCCGATAGCCCAGGGTCTTCGCCTCGCGCAGCGCCGCCAGGGTGTCGGCGGTCTCGCCTGACTGCGACAGCGTCACGAACAGCGTGTCCGGGGCGACGACATGCGCCCGGTAGCGAAATTCGCTGGCCACCTCGACATCGCAGGGCAGACCCGCGATCGACTCGAACCAGTAACGCGCCACCAGCCCGGCGTGGTAGCTCGTCCCGCAGGCGACGATCTGCACGCGCCGGACATCGGCCAGCAGGCGGCTGGCGTCGGGGCCCAGCGCCTCGGGCAGGATCCGGTCGTCGCTGACGCGGCCCTCGAGGGTCTCGGCGATAGCGGCGGGCTGCTCATGGATCTCCTTGGCCATGAAATGCCGGAAGGCGCCGCGCTCGACCGCGTCGGCGGTGAGCGTCGAGGTCCGTACCCCGCGCTCCACGGCCCGGCCATCGGCATCATAGACCTGCACCGCCGAGCGGGTGAGCTCGGCCACATCGCCCTCCTCGAGGTCGATGAACTGCCGGGTCACCGGCAGCAGTGCCGCCACGTCCGAGGCAATGAAATGCTCACCAATGCCCACCCCGATCACCAGCGGGCTGCCGCTCCGCGCCACGATCAGGCGCTGGGGATCGCGTCGCGAGATCACGCCCAGCGCAAAGGCGCCGGTCAGCTCGGCGATGACGGTGCGGGTGGCCGCAAGCAGGTCATCGCCCAGATCAAGGCGTTCGTGGATGGCGTTGACGATGGCCTCGGTATCGGTCTGTGACTCAAAGTGGTAACCCACCGCGGTCAGTCGCTCGCGCAGGGCTTCGTGATTCTCGATGATGCCGTTGTGCACGATCGCCACATCGTCACGCGCGACATGGGGATGGGCGTTGGCTTCGGTGGGCGCGCCGTGGGTGGCCCAGCGTGTGTGCGCCACACCCACCGGGCCATGATGGGGCGCGGCCGCCTGGGCGGCGGCCAGGGCCTCGACCTTGCCCACCGCGCGGTGGCGCTGTAGCGATCCGTCGGCGGTCAGCAGCGCCAGGCCGGCGGAGTCATAACCGCGGTACTCCAGTCGCCGCAGCCCCTCCAGCAGGATCGGGGCGACGTCCCGTTCCGCGATTGCACCAACGATTCCACACATCCAGCGTCTCCCTTGTCAGTGATCGTTATGCCCGGAGCGCCAGCCGCTGATCTCGCGGCGCTGGCCGCGATCCACCGCCAGGCTGTCTTCGGCCACGTCCTCGCGCACGGTGGTGCCGGCCCCCACGGTGGCACCGGCGCCGACATGCACGGGGGCCACCAGCGCGGTGTTGGAGCCGATGAACACGCGGTCACCGATCTGCGTGAGGTGTTTTTGCCGGCCGTCATAGTTACAGGTGATGGTCCCGGCGCCAACATTCACATGCCGGCCGAGGCGGGCATCACCGATGTAGGAGAGGTGATTGATCTTGCTGCCGGCGCCGACCCGGGCCTGCTTGACCTCGACAAAATTGCCGACCCGGGCCGCCGTTTCCAGTTCGGTCCCCGGTCTGAGCCGCGCGTAGGGGCCGACCCGACAGTCTTCGGCGAGGGTCGCCGAGACCAGCTCACAGTGGCTCAGCACCTCGCTGCCGGCACCGATGCTGCAGTCCCTGAGACGGCTGAAGGGGCCCACCCGGACGCCGTCGCCCAGCGTGACATGCCCCTCGATGATGACGTCGACGTCGATGAAGCAGTCCATGCCCACACTCAGACTGCCGCGCAGGTCGAAGCGCGCCGGATCGGCAAGCCCCAGGCCCTGGTCGCGCATCAGGGCGTCGGCCTGGCGGCGCTGGCAGGCGCGCTCGACGGCGGCCAGCTGCCCCCGGTCATTGACGCCCTGGACCTCGTCGGGGTCGTCACAGACCACCGGCTCGACGGCGAGCCCGGCGTCGTGGGCGAGGGCGATGCAGTCGGTCAGGTAGTACTCCCCCTGGGCATTGCCCGTGTCGAGGGCCTCGAGCCAGCCGCGCAGGGCGCGCGCCGGCAGGCAGAGCAGGCCGGTGTTGATCTCGCGGATGGCGCGCTGGGCCGGCGTGGCGTCCTTTTCCTCGACAATGCCCTGGATGCGCCCGTCGGCGGCGCGCAGGATCCGGCCATAACCGGTGGCGTCGCCAAGACTGACGGTCAGCACCGAGACCCCGTCCGCGGCAGCGTCCACCAGCCTGCGCAGGGTGCGGGCGCGGATCAGGGGCACATCGGCACACAGCACCAGCACCTGATGGTCATCAGGGATATGTGGCAGGGCCTGACGCACAGCGTGGCCAGTGCCAAGGCGCTCGGCCTGATGGACCCAGTGCAGGTCGGCATCCGGGAATCCGGCACGGACGGCCTCGCCGCCATGACCATAAATGACATGGATCGCAGCCGGCTCGAGGGTGCGCGCAGCCTCCAGGACGTGGGCCAGCATCGGCTGCCCTGCCACCGGGTGCAGCACCTTGGGGGTGTGGGAGCGCATACGTTTGCCCTCGCCGGCGGCGAGAACAACGACACTCAAGGGGGGACTGGACATGGGACTCCTTCCCGCCCGCCAGGGGCCGTCCAGCCGGGATCAGGTCCGGTTGGCGACCTTGCGGATCTTCTGGACCGTTCGCAGCTGGGCCGCAGCTTCGACCAGTTCGGCCTGGGCGCGGGCGTAATCCACCTCGCTGGTGCGGTTGGCGAGGGCCTCTTCGGCCCGCTTGCGCGCCTGTTCCGCAGCGGCTTCATCAATGTCATGGGCGCGGGTCGCGGCATCCGCGAGCACCGTGACCACATCGGGCTGCACCTCCATGGTACCGCCGGAGACATAGTAGAACTGCTCTTCGCCAAACTCGTCGCGCACCGTCACCTCGCCCGGCTTCAGCTGCACCAGCATGGGGACGTGGCGCGGGTAGATGCCCACTTCGCCCCCCACCGAACGCGCCACGATGAAGGTCGCGGCGCCGGAGTGGATCGACTCCTCGGCGCTGACGATGTCGATATGCATGGTAATGCCCATAGCGGCCCTCCCTTAGAGGTTGCGGGCCTTCTCGACGGCCTCGTCAATGGTGCCGACCATGTAGAAGGCCTGCTCCGGCAGGTCATCATGCTCGCCGTCGACGATGGCCCGGAAGCCGCGGATGGTCTCCTTCAGCGACACGTACTTGCCGGGGGAGCCGGTGAACACCTCGGCGACAAAGAACGGCTGCGAGAGGAAGCGCTGGATCTTACGCGCCCGGGTCACACTCTGCTTGTCTTCTTCCGAGAGCTCGTCCATGCCCAGGATGGCGATGATGTCCTGCAGCTCCTTGTAGCGCTGCAGCACCTGCTGGACGTCCTGCGCGGTGTCGTAGTGCTCCTTGCCGACCACCTGCGGGTCGAGCTGACGCGAGGTGGAGTCGAGCGGATCGACCGCCGGGTAGATGCCCAGCTCCGCGATGGAGCGCGCCAGCACGATGGTGGCGTCCAGATGCGCGAAGGTGGTCGCGGGGGACGGGTCGGTCAGGTCGTCCGCCGGCACATAGACCGCCTGGATCGAGGTGATCGACCCCTTGCGGGTGGAGGTGATGCGCTCCTGGAGCACGCCCATCTCCTCGGCCAGCGTCGGCTGGTAGCCCACCGCCGACGGCATCCGGCCGAGCAGCGCCGAGACCTCGACACCCGCCAGCGTATAGCGGTAGATGTTGTCGATGAACATCAGCACGTCACGGCCTTCGTCACGGAAGTACTCGGCCATGGTCAGGCCGGTCAGCGCGACGCGCAGGCGGTTACCCGGCGGCTCGTTCATCTGCCCGTAGACCAGGGCGACCTTGTCGAGGACGTCGGAGTCCTTCATCTCATGGTAGAAGTCGTTGCCCTCGCGGGTCCGCTCACCGACGCCGGCGAACACGGAATAGCCCGAGTGCTCGATGGCGATGTTGCGGATCAGCTCCATCATGTTGACGGTCTTACCGACACCGGCACCGCCGAACAGGCCGACCTTGCCGCCCTTGGCGAACGGGCAGAGCAGGTCGATGACCTTGATGCCGGTCTCGAGCAGCTCGGTGGAACCCGCCTGCTCCTCATAGGAGGGCGCCTCGCGGTGGATCGGCCAGTGCGTCTCGGCACCGATCCCGCCGACGTCGTCCACCGGCTCGCCGAGGACGTTCATGATGCGGCCGAGGGTCTTTTCCCCCACCGGCACCGAGATCGCTGCCCCCGAGTTGGTCACTTCAACACCGCGCTGCAGGCCGTCGGTGCTGCCCATGGCGATGGCCCGAACGACCCCGTCGCCGATCTGCTGCTGCACCTCGAGGACCAGCCCGTTGGATTTGATATCGAGTGCGTCATAGATCTTCGGGACAGCGTCGCGGGGGAACTCAATGTCCACCACGGCACCGATGATCTGGACGACCTTTCCTGAACTCATAGCGCGGTTCCTCTTCGCGAAAGCGTTTTATTCGGTTGGGGTTTGCCGTTCACGCTAGACGGCCTCGGCGCCGGCCACGATCTCGGAGAGCTCGGTGGTGATCGCGGCCTGACGCGCCTTGTTGTAGGCAAGGTTCAGGTCGTCGATCAGTTTTCCAGCGTTATCGGAGGCGGCCTTCATGGCCACCATGCGTGCGGCCTGCTCGCAGGCGATGTTCTCGACCACGGACTGGAACACCAGTGACTCGATATAGCGCTCGAGCAGCTGATCCAGCGCCTCGCCCGCGGACGGCTCGTAGAGATAATCCCAGCTGTGCGCCGAGCGGGTGCCGTCATCCTGTTCCGGCGCCGGCAGCGGCAGCAGCTGCTCCACCGTCGGCTTCTGGGTCATGGTATTGACGAAGCGGTTGTAGCACAGCACCACGCGGTCGATCTCGCCGCTGGCGTACTGGTCCATCATCACCTTCACGGTCCCGATGATGTCCTGCAGCGCCGGCCGGTCACCCAGCTGCGAGACCTCGGCGACGATCGCCGGGGGCAGGCGGCTGAAGAACTGAATGGCCTTGGAGCCCACCGTGCACAGCCGCACCTCGCGGCCGGCAGCCTCCTGATCACGCAGATCGGTGAGCACCGAACGGAACAGGTTGTTGTTCAGCCCGCCGCAGAGCCCGCGGTCACTGGAGACCACGATGTAGCCGACGCGCTCGTCGGTCTCGGGCGTAGTCAGGAACGGGTGCCGATATTCCGGATTGGCCAGCGCCAGGTGACTGATCACCTGACGCATCTTCTCGGCATAGGGCAGGGCCGCCTGCATGCGCTGCTGAGCGCCGCGCATCTTCGACGCCGCGACCATCTCCATGGCCGTGGTGATCTTCTGCGTGTTGCCGACACTCTTGATCTGAGTGCGTATTTCCTTTGCGCCGGACATACCGTACTACCCTTGTGACCCGTTACCAGGTACCCGTTGCCTTGAAGTCATCAAGCGCCGCCTTGAGCTGGCTCTTGATCTCGTCGGTGTAGTCGCCGGACTCGTTGATCGCGTTCATCAGCTCGGGCGCATTGTTGGCGACATGCTGATGCAGGGCCGCCTCGAAGTCGCTGACCTTCTTGTTGTCGAGGTCGTCGAGGTACCCCTCGTTGAGGGCGAACAGCGAGACCGCCATGAACGCGACCGACAGCGGCGCGTACTGGCCCTGCTTGAGCACTTCCATGGCGCGCTGGCCACGCTCGAGCTGCTTGCGGGTGGACTCGTCCAGGTCCGAGGCGAACTGTGCGAACGCCGCCAGCTCCCGGTACTGCGCCAGCGCCAGGCGGATACCGCCACCGAGCTTCTTGATGATCTTGGTCTGGGCCGAGCCACCGACACGCGAGACCGACAGACCGGCGTTGATCGCCGGGCGGATGCCCGCGTTGAACAGGTCGGTCTCGAGATAGATCTGACCGTCGGTGATCGAGATGACGTTGGTCGGCACGAACGCCGAAACGTCGCCGGCCTGGGTCTCGATGATCGGCAGCGCAGTCAACGAACCGGTCCTGCCCTTGACCTCGCCGTTGGTGCGGCGCTCGACATCGGCCTCGTTGATCCGGGCGGCCCGCTCGAGCAGCCGCGAATGCAGGTAGAACACGTCGCCCGGGAACGCCTCGCGGCCCGGCGGGCGGCGCAGCAGCAGCGAGACCTGGCGATAGGCCACCGCCTGCTTGGACAGATCATCGAATACGATCAGCGCATCCTCGCCGCGATCGCGGAAGAACTCGCCCATGGTGCAGCCGGCGTACGGGGCGATGAACTGCAGCGCCGCCGACTCGGCCGCCGAGGCCGCCACCACGATGGTGTGATCGAGGGCGCCATGCTCCTCGAGCTTGCGGACCACGTTGGCGATCGAGGAGGCCTTCTGGCCCACCGCCACGTAGATGCACTTAATGCCGGTGTTCTTCTGGTTGATGATGGCGTCGACCGCCACCGCGGTCTTGCCGGTCTGGCGGTCACCGATGATCAGCTCACGCTGACCCCGGCCCACCGGCACCATGGAGTCGATGGCCTTGAGACCGGTCTGCACCGGCTGATCCACCGACTGGCGGTCGATGACGCCCGGCGCCACCTTCTCGACCGGCGCGGTCTGCTCGGTGGCCACCGCGCCCTTGCCGTCGATGGGCTCGCCCAGCGAGTTGACCACGCGGCCCAGCAGGGCCTCGCCCACCGGCACCTCGAGGATCCGCCCGGTGGTGCGCACCGTGTCGCCCTCGTTGAGGTGCGAGTAGTTGCCCAGCACCACCGCACCCACCGAGTCGCGCTCGAGGTTGAGCGCCATGCCGTAGGTGTCGCCGGGGAATTCCAGCATCTCGCCCTGCATGACATCGCTGATGCCGTGGATGCGCACGATGCCGTCGCTGACGCTGACCACCGTGCCTTCGTTGCGCGCTTCCGCGACGGCTTCGAAGCCCTCGATGCGCTGTTTGATCAGGTCACTGATTTCCGTGGGATTGAGTTGCATCTAATCTGTCCTCTTAGCGACTGAGGGCGCTGGTCAGTCGGTTGAGCCGACCGCGCACCGAGCCATCGATAACCAGGTCGCCGGCGCGGATCACCGCACCGCCGATGAGCGATTCGTCGAGCTGGGTGTCCAGGCTCACCACGCGCTCGAGCCGCTTCGAGAGCGATGCCTCGAGCCGGCTGCGCACCGCGTCGTCGACGGGCTGGGCGGTGATGAGCTGGGCACTGAGCGTCTTCTCGTGCTCGGCCCGAAGCCGATCGTACTGATGACTGATCTCCGGCAGCACGCCGATCCGGTCGCGCTGCACCAGCAGACGCACGAAGTTGCGCTGCTGATCGTCCAGGGCCTCCCCGCAGACGTCGATGATCAGACCCGCCTTGCGCTCGTCATCGACCCGCGGGTGACCCAGCAGCGCGGCGACCCGGTCATCGGCGACGACCGCCGCCGCCATGGCCAGACCGTCACTCCAGCCGGCAAGGGCCCCGGACGCCTGGGCAAGCTGGAAGGCCGCTTCGGCATAGGGACGGGCAACGGTGGTTTCCTGCGCCATATCCTTCTGCCTCAGACCTGCTCGGCCAGCTCATCGAGCATCTGCTGATGAGCCTTCGGGTCGACCTCGCGTTCGAGGATGCGACTGGCGCCGGTGATGGCCAGCTGCGAGACCTCGCGCCGGAGCTCGGCCCGCGCCTGACTGACTTCCTGCTCGATGCGCGCCTCGGCCGCCGCCTTCTCGCGCTCGGCGACCGTGCGGGCCTCCTCGCGGGCCTCATCGACAATCGATGCACCCTGGCGGTTGGCCCGCTCGATGATCTCACCCGCCTGCGCCTTGGCCTCGCGGATGTGCTCGGCGGCCCGCTCCTTGGCGAGCTCCAGCTCGTGCTGGCTGCGCTCGGCCGAAGCCAGACCGTCCGCGATCCGCTTCTGCCGCTCGCTCATGGCCTGTTTGATCGGCGGCCAGACGAACTTCATGGTGAACAGAATGAACACCAGGAAGGTGATCATCTGTCCGAACAGCGTTGCGTTAATGCCCACGGTCTACTCTCCGATGGCTGCCGGTGAATGGCAGGTTGTCGTGACGTCCGAGGGAATCAGCTCAGCGCGCCGAGCAGCGGGTTCGCAAACATCAGCAGCGCCGCGAAGGCCACACCGATGATCGACAGGGCGTCGAGCAGACCGGCGACGATGAACATGCGCACCTGCAGGACACCGGCAACCTCGGGCTGACGGGCGATGCCCTCGAGAAACTTCCCGCCGAGCAGGCCAAAGCCGATGCTCGTGCCGACGGCGGCGAAGGCGAAGATGAGTCCAATGGTGATGGCGGTAAATGCCTGGACCTGGGCGATTGCTTCCATGGTTCCTCCAATACAGGGGTCGTTTAAGGGTTAAAAGCGGTTCGTTGGGTGGCGCCGGGCCGACCCCTCAGTGACTCTCATAAGCAAGACTCAGATACACGATGGTGAGTACCATGAAGATGAAAGCCTGCAACGGGATCACCAGAATATGGAAGATCGCCCAGGCAACACCCGGCACCCACTGCGCCCAGACCGGCAGCAGCGCGATCAGGATGAAGATGATCTCAGCGGCGTAGAGATTGCCGAACAGTCGCATGCCGAGCGACACCGGCTTGGCGATCATCTCGACGATGTTGAGCAGCAGGTTGGCCGGCCACAGCGCCGGGTGCGAGCCGAACGGATGACAGAACATCTCCTTGCCGAAGCCCTTCGCGCCCTTGCCCTTGATGCTGTAGATGATGATCAGCAGCAGCACCGTCAGCGACAGGCCGAAGGTGGCGTTCATGTCGGCGGACGGCAGGATGCGCACGTACTCAACGCCGAACAGCTTCATGATCTCGGGGAACAGGTCCACCGGGATCAGATCCATCAGGTTCCAGAACAGCACCCAGACGAAGATCGTCAGCGCCAGCGGCGCAACGAAGTCCTTGGGCCCGTTGAAGCTGTCGCTGACCTGTTGGTCGATGAACTCGACACAGCTCTCGATGATGTTCTGCAGCCCACCGGGCGACTCGACGCTGGCCTTGCGGGCGACCGCGTAGAAGAGCCCGAGAAAGATCAGGCCCAGCACCCACGACACGATGAGCGTGTCGATGTGCAGCGTCCAGAACCCGTCGCCCACCGTGAGGTGCTCAAGGTGATGGGTGACATATTCCGTGGCCGAACTTGCCATAGTCGTTTCTGTCCCGTTCTGTCAGCGTTCAGTCAATGTCGCCCAGCAACACCAGGCCGTAGGCGGCCAGTGTCAGGGCCAGGGTTGTCACCAGTGCCGCCGCTTCGTCCTGAAAGGCGTAGACGGCCATCACGATCAGCACCGTCCCGAGCAGCAGCTTCATCATCTCGGCGCGGTAGAAGGCGCCGAGGATCGCCCTCGGGTCGTCTTCGGTCGCGCTTCTCAGGCCCCAGCGCATCGCGACGTAGAACGTCATGAAAGCGCTGATCCCGGTGCCGGCGATCGCGGCCAGCCCGGCATCACTGCCACTGGCCAGCGTCCAGATGCCGGCGGCGATCAGCCCGATGGCGATCTGCCAGCGGATGATCTGCACCGCCACGCGCTTCAGCGGCATACGGCCACGGCACGGGACTGCAAAAGTGCTCGGAGTATAATGAACTCACCCATGGCCTTCAACGGATGTGCTCGAGAATGCCGTCGAGCTCATCCAGGCTGTTGTAGCGGATGACCAGCCGGCCCCTGCCACGCTGGCCCTGCTCGATGCGCACATTGGCACCCAGCCGGTCGGCGAGGTCATCCTGCAGGCGCCGGATGTTGGGGTCGGTTTTCTCGGGCTCGGCGGCCCCGGCGCTGTCACCGGCCAGCAGCTGGCGCACCAGCGCCTCGGTCTGGCGAACCGTCAGGCCGCGCTGGACCACGCGCGCCGCGGCCTGGGCCTGGGTGGCCGCATCCAGCGCCAGCAGCGCCCGGCCATGCCCCATCTCCAGCGCCCCCTCGCCGATGTGGGCCTTCACTTCGGGGGCCAGCTCGAGCAGGCGCAGCAGGTTCGAGACCCCCACCCGCGAGCGCCCCACCGCCTCGGCGATGGTCTGATGCGTCATGCCGAACTCTTCGGTCAGCCGGTGCAGGGCATTGGCCTCTTCCAGCGGATTGAGGTCCTCGCGCTGGATATTCTCGATGAGCGCTACCGCCACCGCGCGGTCGTCAGAGATCTCGCGGATGATGGCGGGAATGGTCTCGAGCTCGGCGAGCTGTGCCGCCCGCCAGCGCCGCTCGCCGGCGACGATCTCGTAGCGCTCGCCATCGGGCAGGGTGCGCACGACGATGGGCTGGACAACGCCCTGGGTGCGGATCGACTGGGCAAGGGTCTGGAGCGCGGCGGGGTCGAACTCGCGGCGGGGCTGATAGCGACCGCCCTCGAGCTGATCCAGCGGCAGATCGCGGAGATCATCGGTGCCGGCCCCATCGGCACCCCCGGATTCGCCCAGCAGGGCGTCCAGGCCCCGGCCCAGGCCCTTGCGTCGGTTACTCATGACAATCCTCCCGCCTCGGCGGTTGTGCGTGGCTGGCGCCGCAGGAGCTCCGAGGCGAGCGCGAGGTAGGCCACCGCGCCGCGCGAGCTGCGGTCGTACTGCAGCACCGGCAGACCGTGGCTGGGCGCCTCGGCCAGACGGACGTTGCGCGGTATCTGGGTGCGATAGACCTGACCGGGGAAGTGCGCGAGCAACTGCGCCCCGACCTGGTTGGAGAGATTGTTGCGGCCGTCGAACATGGTGCGCACCAGTCCCTCGATCTCAAGATCGGGATTGACGGTCTGCCGGACCCGCTCAATAGTGTTGAGCAGCGCCGTCAGCCCCTCGAGCGCGTAGTACTCGCACTGGATGGGGATGAGGACATGATCGGCGGCGACGAAGGCGTTGATGGTCAGCAGGTTGAGCGACGGTGGACAGTCGATGAGGATGTGATCGTATTCCTCGCGACACGGGGCCAGCGCACTCTGCAGGCGCTTTTCGCGGCCCTCGCCGACGCTCATCAGGCCCACTTCGGCGGCGGTCAGATCGCCATTGGCCGGCAGCAGGTCGAAGCCGCCGTGCACCTCCCGGCAGCGCACCCCGCGGGCGGTGGCCTCGCCCATGAGCAGCTCGTAGTTGCTGGCCCGCACGGCATCCTTGTCGATGCCGGCCCCCACGGTGGCGTTGGCCTGCGGATCCATGTCCACCAGCAGAACGCGACGCCCGCTGCTGACCAGCGAGGCGGCCAGGTTGACGCAGGTCGTGGTCTTGCCGACGCCGCCTTTCTGGTTGGCGATGGCGAGTGTCTGATTCATCGGATCATCCCTGTGGCAGCGATCGATCGCTCCATGATGAGCAAATGGCGTGACGCATCAAGCCCGGGTATCTCCAGCGGCTGTCGCCGGCATGATACGCCGGCGGCTTCCAGGCCCGCCAATGATTCCGCCTCGGGGCGCCCTTTCATGGCGATCACCGGCGCGTTGTCGGCGACCCGCGGCGCTGCCACCGCCCAGAAACCGGCGGCGTCGGTAAACGCCCGGCAGATCGCCGCGGCAAATGGCTGCGGCGGGTCGAAGTCCTCGATGCGCTCGGCCACCAGGGTGACGTTGTCCAGCTTGAGTGCCAGGCAGGCCTGACGCAGAAACCGGACCTTCTTGTTATTGGGTTCAAGCAGGGTGACCGGGCGCTGCGGCTGGGCGATGGCGATCGGCAGGCCGGGCAGCCCGGCACCGGTACCAATATCCAGCAGCGCCCCCTCGGGCAACCAGGGCACCACGGCAAGGCTGTCGAGCAGATGACGCGGAATCATCGCCTGCGGATCCCGCACCGCGGACAGGTTATACACCCGGTTCCAGCGCGCCAGCAGATCACGATAGGCGATCAGTGCCGGCACCACCGCGGGGTCGAGCCCCCACCGCGCAAGGCCATCGCGCAGCCGCGCCGCGTCGCGATCGCTGTCGGCCGTCATTCAGGCGCTCTGGCGGGTCCGCCCGCGACGCAGATGGACCAGCAGCAGCGACACCGCCGCCGGCGTCACCCCGGGGATGCGGCCCGCCTGACCCAGGGTGGCGGGGCGGTGGTGATGGAGCTTTTCGCAGACCTCGGCGGACAGCCCCGCGACGCTGTGGTAGTCGAGATCCACGGGCAGCGGCTCGTCCTCATGACGGGCCTGCCGGGCGACCTGGTCGGACTGGCGCTTGAGATAGCCCTCGTAGCGCGCGCCGATCAGCACCTGCCGGCACACGGCCGGATCGTCCGGGCCGGGGCCCGCCCCCGGCAGCGACAGCAGCGTCGCGTAGTCCATCTCGGGGCGCTTTAAAAGGTTCATCAGCGACTGCTCGCGGCGCAGGGGCTGGCCGAGCTGGCGCGTGCCATGGTCGTCACCCAGATCCACCGGGCGGATCCAGGTCTTCTCCAGCCGCCGGCGCTCGGCCTCGATGGCGTCACGGTAGGTGGCGAAGTCGCGCCAGGCGGCATCGCTGATCAGGCCGTAGGCGCGGGCCACCGGCATCAGACGCAGGTCGGCGTTGTCCTCGCGCAGATGCAGGCGATATTCCGCCCGCGACGTGAACATCCGATAGGGCTCGCGGGTGCCGCGGGTGGTCAGGTCGTCCACCAGCACACCGATGTAGGCCTCGTGGCGCTGGGGCACCCATGGGGTCAGGCCGCCGGCGCGCGCCGCGGCGTTGATCCCGGCCAGCAGTCCCTGCGCCCCGGCCTCTTCATAGCCGGTGGTGCCGTTGATCTGCCCGGCCAGCAGCAGCCCCGGCAGCTGCAGGCTTTCGAGACTGGGGTGCAGGTCGCGCGGGTCGAGATAATCGTACTCGATGGCATAGCCCGGGCGGGTGACATGGGCCTGCTCCAGACCCTGAATGCTCCGCACCATGGCGATCTGCACATCAAACGGCAGGCTCGTGGAGATGCCGTTGGGATAGACCTCGCGGGTGTCGAGACCCTCGGGCTCAAGAAAGATCTGGTGGCCATCGCGATCGGCAAAGCGCACCACCTTGTCCTCAATGGACGGGCAGTAGCGGGGCCCGACCCCGTCGATTTCGCCGCTGTACATCGGCGAGCGGTGCAGCGCCGCGCGGATGATCGCGTGGCTGTCGGCATTGGTGTGGGTGATGTGGCAGGGCACCTGGCGCGGGTGCTCGTCCCCCCGGCTCCAGCGCGAGAAGTATACCGGCTGATCATCGCCGGGCTGGGCGTCGAGGGATCGGTAGTCAATGCTCGCCGCATCAATGCGCGGCGGGGTCCCGGTCTTGAGCCGCCCGACCCGCAGCGGCATGGCGCGCAGCCGCTCCGCCAGGGCGATCGACGGGCCATCGCCGGCGCGGCCACCGCGGCGGTTGTGATCGCCGATATGGATCGTGCCCCCCAGGAACGTCCCCACCGTGAGGACCACGGCGGCGGCCCGCAGCTCGAGCCCCATGCCGGTCACTACACCGCGGACCTCGTCATGCTCGACGATCAGGTCATGGACCGTGTCCTGGAACAGCGATAGGCCGGGCACCGCGTCGAGGAGACTGCGCACGGCCTGGCGATAGAGACTGCGGTCGGCCTGGGCGCGGGTTGCCTGCACGGCGGGACCCTTGCGCTGGTTGAGGGTGCGGAACTGGATGCCGGCGCGATCCGCGGCGCGGCCCATGACCCCGCCCATGGCGTCGATCTCACGCACCAGATGGCCCTTGCCGATCCCGCCAATGGCCGGGTTGCAGCTCATCTGACCGATGCTCTCGAGGCTCTGGGTGAGCAGCAGGGTGCGCGCGCCCATGCGCGCCGCCGCATGGGCCGCCTCGGTGCCGGCATGGCCACCGCCCACGACGATGACGTCATACCCTTGATCGAATTGCATAGCCGCATCCACCCCGTTATTTGCCGATACAGAAGGTCGAGAAGATCCGGCCCAGCAGGTCCTCGGTGGTCACTGCCCCGGTGATCTCGCCCAGCGACGCCTGCGCCGCGGCCAGCGACTCGGCGATCAGTTCTTCCCCCGCACCGGCCCGGGCCGCCGTGAGGGCTTCGTCGATGTGCCCGGCGGCGGCGTCCAGCGACTGCAGATGCCGCCGCCGGGCGATGAAAACCGCCTCAGTGTCATCCGCGCCCAGACAGGCACGCAGGTGATCGCGCAGCGCTTCCATGCCCTCGCCGGTCAGCGCCGAGACGGCGAGGCCCGCCGCCGACCCGCCGGCGGCCCGACCGCTGCGATCGATCTTGTTGTAGACGGTGGTCACCGCGACATGATCGGGCCATTCCGCGGGCAGCGCGGGGTCATCGCCCGCATCGCTGTCGTCCACCACCATCAGGATGCGGTCGGCCGCCGCCATCGCCCGGCGGGCGCGCCGCACGCCCTCCTGCTCCACCACATCGCCGCCTTCGCGCAGGCCGGCGGTATCCAGCACCCGCAGCGGCAGGCCATCGATATGCAGGTACGATTCGAGCACATCCCGGGTGGTCCCGGCGAGGTCGGTCACGATGGCCGCGTCGCGGCCGGCGAGGGCATTGAGCAGACTCGACTTGCCGGCGTTCGGCCGGCCCGCGATCACCACGCTCAGGCCTTCCTGGAGCTGCTGCCCGCGGCTGGCCGCGCGACGGGTCGAGGCCACTTCGGCGGCGACCGCTTCCACCTGGCGGGTGACGTCCTGCAGCGCCAGCCCCTCGAGGGGCTCGTCGGCAAAGTCGATGCCGGCCTCCAAGTGCACCCGCAGGTCGGTCAGACGCTGCACCAGGGCGTCGATGGTCGCGGCGAATTCGCCCTGCAGCGAGCGCATGGCGGCCCGGGCCGCGGACTCGCTGCCCGCCTCGATCAGATCGGCGATGGCCTCGGCCCGGGTCAGGTCGATGCGGCCGTTCAGGTAGGCGCGGTGACTGAACTCCCCCGGCGTCGCCAGCCGGGCGCCCAGGCCCAGCAGGCGCTGCAGGAGCCGGTCCATGACCACCGGGCCACCGTGGCCATGGAGCTCGGCCACGTCCTCGCCGGTGAACGACTGCGGGCCGGGAAACCAGAGCACCAGCCCCTCGTCGATGGCGGTCCCGTCGTCTCCGGCAAACCGCCGCATGCTCGCCCGCCGGGGCGCCGGCAGCGGGCCGGCCACCGCCTCGGTCAGCGCCGCGCTATCGGGCCCCGAGAGCCGCACCACACCAATGCCACCGCGACCCGGCGGCGTCGCCACCGCACAGATGGTCCCGTCAGGCATTCGCCTTCTTGTCGCCCGCCTCGATCTGGCGGGTGATGAACCACTGCTGCAGGATCGACAGGCTGTTGTTGGTCACCCAGTAGAGCACCAGCCCGGCCGGGAAGAACATGAAGAAGATCGTGAACACGAAGGGCAGTCCCATCATGATTTTCTGCTGGATCGGATCCATGGGCGCCGGGTTGAGCTTCTGCTGCAGGAACATCGACGCGCCCATCAGCAGCGGCAGCACGTAGAACGGATCACGAACCGACAGATCCTGGATCCAGAGGATCCAGGGCGCCTGGCGCAGCTCGACACTCTCGAGCAGCACCCAGTACAGGGCGATGAACACGGGGATCTGGATGAGGATGGGCAGACAGCCGCCCAGCGGGTTCACCTTTTCCTTTTTATAGAGCTGCATGAGCTCCTGGTTCATCTGCTGACGGTCTTCGGAGTAGCGCTCACGCAGCTTCTGCATCTCGGGCTGGAGCTTGCGCATGCGCGCCATCGAGCGATAGCTGGTCTCGGAGAGCTTGTAGAACACCAGCTTGATGCCCAGGGTCAGCAGGATGATCGACCAGCCCCAGTTGCCCACCACGCCGTGGATCCAGCTGAGCGCGATGAACAGCGGCTTGGAGATGATCGTCAGCCAGCCATAGTCGACGGTCAGCTCCAGACCCGCCGCGACGGCGTCCAGGCGGCTCTGCTCCTTGGGACCGGCGAACAGGCGATTCTCGAAAGACACGGTTTCGCCGGGTTCGGCGGTCTGCCAGGACGAGCTCTGGCCGAGCACGTACTCGCCATTGTCGAAACGGCTGTAATAACGCAGTTCACGATCGCGCGGCGGCACCCAGGACGCCAGAAAGTAGTGCTGGATCATGGCCAGCCAGCCGTTGTCGATGTCGCGCGACAGGTTGCCGTCTTCCATGTCGCCGAAGCTGATCTTCTCGTACTTCTCCGACGGGCTGTAGATCACCCCGCCGGTGTAGCTCGCCGCGCCCAGAAACCCCGGGCCCTCGGTCTCCGAGGAGCGGCGCAGCTGGTTGTACTGATAGGCCCGCCACGGCGTATCGCTGGTGTTCTCCACGCTCTGGACCATGCGCACGACATAGCTGTCCCGCTCGAAGATGTACGTCCGCATCACCTCAACGCCGTCGCCGTTACTCCAGGTCAGCGGCACTTCGAGGCGGTCCTGACCTTCCTCGAGGACATAGCGCTCGGCGCCCGCGCTCCACCGGGCCTGGTGGTCGGGCGCGCTGCCCTCGTCACTGACCAGACCGCTCTGGGCCATGAACAGCGGATCGTCGGGGCTCAGCAGGGTATACGGCGCGGGGTTGTCCTCGGACACGGAATGCCGGGGCAGGCGGGCCTGAACGATGTTGCCCCCCTGCAGCGGGATCTGCACCAGCAGGGTATCGGTCTCGACCCGGATCACGTCGCCGTCAGTGCGTGTCGGGTCATCCCCCTCCGCGCCGGGCTCGCGGGCGGGGGCATCCGCCGGTTGCGGATCCGCAGCGGCCTCGGGTGCCTCGGCGGCCGGGGCGGGTGCGCTGGATTCGGAAGCCGCCTCGGTGGACTCGGCCTGCGGCGGCGGGGTGCTGTAATCGCGCTGCCAGGTGGTCCAGATCAGCAACAGGACGAGGGCGAGCGCCCCGACCAGAAAAAGGCGTTGGTTGTCCATCATGAGTGACGACTCGTGGTTTCACTGCCCGGAACCGGATCGACGCCGCCGGGGTGGAAGGGATTGCAGCGCAGGACCCGCCGGATCGCGTAGTAGCTGCCGCGCAGTGCGCCGTGGCGCTCGACCGCTTCGATGGCATAGCACGAGCAGGTCGGATGGAACCGGCAACAGGGGCCGAACAGCGGACTGATGACGGTGCGATAGGCGCGAAGCAGGCCGATCAGGATGATTCGCATGGACCGGATATCCGTTGCCAGAGTTTGTCGAGTGACCGGATCAGGACCGGATTGTCGCATTGCCGCGCCACCGGTCGAACCATCACCACCACATCCACCGCGGGCAGCCGGGCGAGGTGGTGGCGGAACCGCTCTCGAATCAGTCGCTTCAGTCGGCTCCGGTCCACCGACCGTGGCGCCGCCCGCTTTGAAACCGCCAGCCCGAGGCGTGCGGTGTCAGCGCCGCCCTGTCCCACGAGCACGGTGAAATGGCGGTCGCCGTGGCGACGGGCATCGGCGAACACGGCCCGGAAGTCACGGGACCGCGTCAGCCGCGCAGCGCGGGGAAACCGCTCGCTGCCCGCCGTCGCCGGATCCAACGTCAGGGCGTCAGCCGTGCGCGTCCCTTGGCCCGACGCCGTGCAAGCACCTTGCGCCCGTTCCGGGTCGCCATCCGGGCGCGAAAACCATGATTGCGCTTGCGCTTGATCACACTGGGTTGAAACGTCCGCTTCATGACGGGACCGCCTTATCAAAGTGGTTAGCAGATAAACAGCCGTGAAATGTACTGTCGCGGCCAGCGGCCTGTCAATTGCCGCCGTGGGCCGTCGACGCAGCGCTGCTGGTACAGGATCAGGCCAGACGATAGACTCGATCGCGACCCGCGACGATCTTGAAGGAAGCGCATTCTTGTCCGAATCACTCTGGAAGGGCTGCCTGCAGCGGCTGGAGAAAGAACTCCCCGACCAACAGCTGAACACCTGGATCCGGCCCCTGCAGGCCGAGGAGCAGGGCAATCAGCTGCGTCTGTACGCGCCCAACCGATTTGTCCTCGACTGGGTGCGCGAGCATTTCTCGACCCGCATCGAGGAACTGCTCGCCGGTCAGTACCCCGACTCACCGCCCCAGCTGATCATGAGCATCGGCGCCCAGCCCACGGCCCCCCGGGTGGCGCCAAGCGATGAGCGCGAGTCCCGGGCCCGCACCAGCGCGCCTGCCTCGACGCCGCACAATGCCAACCTGAACCGCGACTTCACCTTTGACACCTTCGTCGAGGGCAAATCCAACCAGCTGGCCCGGGCGGCGAGCCTGCAGGTGGTGGACAACCCGGGTCAGGCCTACAACCCGCTGTTCATCTACGGCGGTGTCGGCCTGGGCAAGACCCATCTGATGCACGCCATCGGCAATGCACTGATGAACGGCCGGCCCGATGCACGGGTGCTGTATCTGCACTCCGAGCGCTTCGTCGCCGACATGATCAAGGCCCTGCAGCACAACGCCATCAACGAGTTCAAGCGCCACTACCGCGGGGTCGACGCGCTGCTCATCGACGATATCCAGTTCTTTGCCGGCAAGGAGCGCTCGCAGGAGGAGTTCTTCCATACCTTCAATGCGCTGCTCGAAGGCCATCAGCAGGTGGTGATGAGCTGCGATCGCTATCCCAAGGAGATCAACGGTCTCGAGGAACGCCTGAAGTCGCGCTTTGGCTGGGGGCTGACCATTGCCATCGACCCGCCCGAGCTTGAGACCCGGGTGGCGATTCTGCTCAGTAAGGCCGACCAGGCCGGCATCGACATGCCCCCCGAGGTGGCGTTTTTCATCGCCAAGCGGATCCGCTCCAACATCCGTGAGCTCGAGGGCGCCCTGCGCCGGGTCATGGCCAATGCGCATTTCACCGGCGAGCCGATCACCGTGGACTTTGCCAAGTCGGCCCTGCGCGACCTGCTGGCACTACAGGACAAGCTCGTGACCACCGAGAACATCCAGAAGACCGTGGCGGAGTACTACAAGGTGCGCGTCTCGGATCTGCTCTCCAAACGGCGCAGCCGCTCCATCGCCCGGCCCCGGCAGATGGCCATGGCGCTCGCCAAGGAGCTGACCAGCCACAGCCTGCCGGAAATCGGTGATGCCTTTGGCGGCCGTGATCACACCACGGTGCTGCATGCCTGCCGCAAGGTGCAGTCACTGCGCGAATCGGACGCCCGGTTTGATGAGGACTATCACAACCTGTCGAGAACCCTGTCATCATGATGTGGATAACCGGTTGATAAAAAGAGGGGCCGATTCTGTCCACAGGTTATGCAGCTTCCATCCCCGTATCAGCGGCTTTAATGAACAGGATATGATTCGATAAAAATTGTTATTAATCAGCAACCTGAGGCGGTTATCCAAGGCGATGGGCCGGCCTTGTCACTACAACAGTCTTTAATACACACTCTTATAATAAGAGAACAACGAGACCAGCCATGGAATTCCAGATTGAACGGGCAACCCTTCTTCGGCCGCTGCAGGCGATCATCGGCGTTGTCGAAAGGCGCCAGACGCTGCCGATCCTTGCCAATGTGCTCATTGAGAAGACCGACGATCGGCTCTGCCTGACGGCGACTGATCTCGAAGTCGAGCTGAAGACCGACACACCGCTTGAGGGCGGTCAGCCCGGGCAGGTCACGGTGCCGGCGCGTAAGCTGATGGACATTGTCCGCAATCTCCCGGATGACGCCGTGGTCAATCTGCGTCAGGAGCAGGAGCGGATCGTGGTCAAGGCGGGGCCGAGCCGGTTTTCGCTGGCGACACTGCCGGCAGAAGACTTCCCGACCGCCGATGATGTGGAACCGGCGCAGCGCTTCTCGCTGCCGCAGTCGCAGCTCAAGTGGCTGATTGAGAAAAGCCACTTCGCCATGGCCCTGCAGGATGTGCGTTACTACCTGAACGGACTGCTGCTCGAGCTTGAGCCCCGGCAGCTGCGGGCGGTGGCCACCGATGGCCATCGCCTGGCGCTTGCGGCCGTGCCGTCCACTGACGAGGCCGTCGAGACCACCCAGGTGATCGTGCCGCGCAAGGGCATCCAGGAGATGCTGCGGCTGCTGGACGATGATGAGGAGCCGGTGGAACTGGATCTGGGCCCCGGCCATATCCAGGTGACGCTCTCCGGTATCCGGTTTACCTCGAAGCTGATCGATGGGCGCTTCCCGGACTATCAGCGGGTCATCCCTGCCGAGGAAGGCAGCTTTGCAGTGGTCGATCGCGAGACGCTGCGCAAGGCACTGGTCCGCGCATCGATCCTGTCCAACGAGAAGTATCGCGGCGTGCGGTTTGGATTTGAGGCCGATCAGCTGCGCATTCAGTCCAATAACCCCGAGCAGGAAGAAGCCGAGGAGCAGGTCCCCGCCTCGTTCAATGGTGAGGCCATGGAAATCGGCTTCAACGCCAGTTACATGCTCGATGCGCTGGCGGCGATCGATGAAAACACGGTTCAGCTGTACGTGCGTGACGCCAACAGCAGCGCCCTCATTCTCGGCGAGACCCTGCGCGATGCCCGCTACGTCGTCATGCCGATGCGCCTGTAGGGATGGACGGGTCAGCGGGTGTGGACGGTCTCACCCACTGTCGCTGGCAGGCCGTCCGCCATCTGGTCGCGGGATCCATTGACCCGGATCCGCGACTGAATATCTTTCAGGGGGCGAATGCCGCCGGTAAGACCAGTCTGCTGGAAGCAATTCATTTTCTGGCGCGCTCACGCAGCTTCATTACCCACCGAACCGCCCGGCTGATCTGCAGCGGCGAGTCCGAGGCGCTGGTCAGTGGACGGGTGCAGGCTGGCGGGCAGCTTCACCGGCTGGGTGTTCAGCACCGTTCGGGCGAAACCCGGGTTCGGCTGAATGGGCGGGACGTGACGGCACTCTCTGAATCGGCCTGGCTGCTGCCCCTTCAAGTGCTCAATACCGAGGCGCAGCGGCTCCTGACCGATGGCCCGGCGACGCGTCGTGCCTTTCTGAACTGGGGAGTGTTCCACGTGGAACCTACCTATCGGGAAGAGTGGCGGCGTTATCAGCGCGCCCTGCGTCAGCGCAATGTGGCGCTCAGGGCGGGGGATCGTCGTCTGGCACAGGCCTGGGAGCCGGAGATGGCGGCCGCCGCCACCGCCGTTGATGCGCGGCGACAGCGGTTTCTGCAAGCCGTGCTTCCCAATGCGCTCGAAATCGCGCGGCAGTGGTTGCCTGACGCCACTCTCGACTGGCGTTACCGGACGGGCTGGCGGGCAGGCGAAGCCCTCGATGCCATCCTGGCGGCGTCCCGGGACCAGGAGCTGGCCCAGGGGTTCAGTCTGCACGGCCCGCACCGGGCGGATTTTCGGGTAACCGCGGATGGCGTCGAGGCGACCAGTTATCTCAGTCGAGGACAGCAGAAGCTGTTGGTGGCGGCGATCAAGGTCGCGCTGGCCGATCACTGGACGACGCAGGCCACTCAGCGGCCGCTGTTGCTGGTGGACGACCTGCCGGCGGAGCTCGATCGGTCGCATCGGGCCGATCTGGTCCGCCGCCTTGAGGCGGGTGGGGCTCAGGTTTTCCTCACGGCCATCGAGGGGGATCTGTTGCCGGTGGAGGGGGATGCCCGATGGTTCCACGTGGAACAGGGTCGTGTGGAGGCGACGGGCGGTTAGTTCCCATTCGCCTGTTGCCGGCCGATATCGGTTATACTTGGACCCTTGTTCGAAAAGGTCATCCGATGAGCGCAAACAGCGAATACGATTCTTCCCAGATCAAGGTGCTTCGTGGGCTGGATGCCGTGCGCAAGCGGCCCGGGATGTATATCGGCGATACCGATGACGGCACCGGCCTCCATCACATGGTCTTTGAGGTGGTGGACAACGCCGTCGATGAGGCGCTGGCCGGGCATTGCTCCGAGATCGAGGTCATTCTCCACGGCGATGATTCGGTGTCCGTCAAGGACAACGGACGCGGTGTGCCGGTGGATATCCACCCCGAGGAGGGCCGTTCGGCCGCCGAGGTCATCATGACCGTGCTGCATGCCGGTGGTAAGTTCGACAACAACTCGTACAAGGTCTCCGGCGGGCTCCATGGTGTCGGCGTTTCAGTGGTCAATGCGCTGTCGGATCACCTGCGACTGGTGGTGAACAAGAACGGCAAGCTGTACATGCAGGAATACAGCGCCGGCGAGCCCGTGGCCCCGCTCAAGGTGGCTGGCGAAACCGAAGAGACCGGTACCCGGATCACCTTTCATCCCAGCCCGGAAGTCTTCACCAATATCGACTTCAACTACGACATTCTGGCGAAGCGTTTCCGCGAGCTCTCGTTCCTCAACCCCGGCGTGCGCATCGTCCTCAAGGACGAGCAGAGCGAGCGCGAAGACGCGTTTGAATACGCCGGTGGGATCCGCGCCTTTGTTGAGCACCTGAACAAAAACAAGACGCCACTGCACCCGTCGGTGTTCTTTCTGAGCACCTACCGCGACGACATCCTGGTGGAAGTGGCCATGCAGTGGAGCGACTCCTATCAGGAGGCGATCTTCTGCTTCACCAACAACATCCCACAGAAGGATGGCGGCAGCCACATGGCCGGGTTCAGGGCGGCCCTGACCCGCACGCTCAACCAGTACATGGAAACCGAGGGCTTCAGTAAAAAGCTCAAGGTCACGCCCAGTGGTGATGATATCCGCGAGGGGCTGACTGCGGTGATCTCGGTGAAGGTGCCGGATCCCAAGTTCTCGTCCCAGACCAAGGAAAAACTGGTGTCCTCCGAGGTCAAGGGCGTTGTCGAGTCCAGCCTGTCCGAGGCGCTCCACGCCTTCCTCTACGAGAACCCCAATGACGCCCGTGCCATTGTCGAGAAGGTGATTGATGCCTCCCGGGCGCGCGACGCGGCTCGGAAGGCCCGCGAGATGACCCGCCGCAAGGGGGCGCTGGATGTGGCCGGCCTGCCGGGCAAGCTCGCCGACTGTCAGGAAAAGGATCCCGCGCAGTCCGAGCTCTATCTGGTGGAGGGTGACTCCGCCGGCGGCTCCGCCAAGCAGGGGCGCGACCGGCGGACCCAGGCGATCCTGCCTCTGAAGGGCAAGATCCTGAACGTCGAGAAGGCGCGGTTCGACAAGATGCTGTCCTCCGCCGAGGTGGGCACCCTCATCACGGCCCTGGGTTGCGGTATCGGTCGCGAGGAATTCGATCCTGAAAAGCTCCGCTACCACCGCATCATCATCATGACCGACGCCGACGTCGACGGCTCTCACATCCGCACGCTGCTGCTGACGTTTTTCTACCGGCAGATGTCGGCGCTGGTGGAGCGGGGCCACGTTTATATCGCTCAGCCGCCGCTCTACAAGGTCCGCCGCGGCAAGCAGGAGCACTACGTCAAGGACGAGCGTGAGCTCACCAACTACCTGCTGCAGCTGTCACTCTCCGGTGCCAGCCTGCTGCCGTCATCGGATGCACCGGTCATCGGTCCCGAAGCGCTGGAGCGGCTGATCCGCCAGTATCTGGATACCATGGAGATGATCGATCACCTGGGTCGGCGCTCTGATCCGGTGATTCTGCGCGCCATGGTCGACCGGCCGCCGCTCAACGAAGACAGCCTGCGCGATGGCGAGGCATTGCAGGGCTGGTTCGACGCACTGGGCGAGCAGATCAACCAGGGTCTGCCCACCGGCACTGAGTATCGGGTCAAGGTACAGACCGGACCGGACGGCGGTTTTCAGGATGCGGTCATCACCAAGCGCATGCACGGCATCCTCTATCCCTACTCATTCCCGGCGGCGTTCTTTCTGTCGCGGGAATATGAAAGCATCCGCCGTCTGGCCGAAGCACTGGAAACCCTGATCGGCGAGGGGGCGGAAATCCGTCGTGGCGAGCGCAGTGAGCCCGTCAGCGACTTCCGCGAGGCCGTGGAGTGGCTGATGGAGGAGGGCCGGCGCGGCCTATCCGTGCAGCGCTACAAGGGGCTGGGTGAGATGAATCCCGACCAGCTCTGGGAAACCACCATGGACCCGGAGACCCGTCGCCTGCTGCAGGTGAGGATCGAGGATGTGGTGGGCGCCGATGACATCTTCACCACCCTGATGGGCGACCATGTTGAGCCCCGGCGGGCGTTCATCGAGAAAAACGCCCTCCAGGTCAGCAATCTGGACGTCTAGACGCGCTCAGCCGCTGCATTTCCGACTCGATCCAGGCCTCCGCATCACGATTGACGGCCGCCGGCGTCCGCCCGGCGGTCGGGATGCGGGGGCCGATCTCCACCCGGATGATGCCGGGGTTCATCCGCCATCCCTTTCTCGGCCAGTGCTCGCCGGCATTGTGGGCGATGGGCGTCACATCGACGCCGGCCTGACACGCCAGCAGCGCGCCGCCCTGCTGATAACGGCCACGCTCACCCGGCGCCACCCGTGTCCCTTCCGGAAAAATCACCACCCAGCGCCCCTGGCGGAGCTTTTCAGTGCCCTGACGCACGACCTGACGCAGTGACTCGCGGGTGGCACGCCGATCGATGGCGATGGGATCAAGCCGTGCCAGTCCCCAGCCGAATACCGGGATCCTGAGCAGTTCGCGCTTGAGCACCCAGCTCTGCGGGTAGAACCAGGGCAGCAGATTGAGGGTTTCCCAGGCGCTCTGATGCTTGGCCATGATGACCCCCGGGGCGGCCGGTCGATTCTCCAGGCCATTGATTTCTATACGGATTCCGCCGATATAGCGGACCATTACCGCGACGATGGCGCACCAGCGGGTAATCCACCAGTAGCGCCAGCGCAGCGGCAGGGGAAAGCTTGGCAGGCTGATCAGCGCCCAGAGGATGACGGTGATCGTGAGGCCGATCCGGAAGAGAACGCCCCGGATGAGACTGCCTCGACCCACCGTGCCGCCGGCCGGCGCCGTCATTGGAGCAGCGCCTCCACCGCCGCGGCCAGATCGTCGTATACCGGCACCGCTGTCCCGCTATCGGCCTCGGTCCTGCGGCCATTGCCCGTGCGCACCAGCCAGGCCGTCACCCCGGCCCGGCGCGCGGCGTCCAGATCGCGGCGGCTGTCCCCGATGAACAGCGCTTTATCGGGCGCGCAGTCGAGGGCCTCAAGGGCCTGATGGAGCAGCCCCGGCGCGGGTTTACGGCAGTCGCAGTCGTCCGTCGGGCCGTGGGGGCAGACAAAGACCCCGGCGAACTGGCCCCCGGCGGCCTCGATGGCCGCGGTCATGCGCCGGTGGATGGCGGCCAGGCCAGCGGCCGAGATCAGGCCCCGGGCGCGGGCCGATTGATTGGTGCAGACCGCCACCGGAATGCTCGCCCGGGTCAGCCGGGCGATGGCCGCCAGGCTGCCGGGAAGGGGTTCCCAGTCATCGACGCCGAGGATGTAGGCGTCGGAATCGTGGTTGATGACGCCGTCGCGGTCCAGCAGGACGCAGTGCGGGCGCACGGCTCAAGCCGACTCCGGCAGGGCCGAGACATCGGCGATCGCCAGGAACTGGTCCTGGAGCCGCTGCAGCAGGGCCAGACGGTTGGCCTGAATGGCCGGGTCGTCGCTCATCACCATGACCTGGTCAAAAAACCGGTCAACGGGCTCGCGCAGCTCCGCCAGCTGGGCCAGTGCCTCGCTGTAGGCGCCGCGCTGGATGAGGGCCTCCACCGCCGGGGCCCGCGACTCCAGGGCGCTCTCCAATGCCTGCTCCGCGGGTTCATCCAGTCGTGTCTTGTCCACCGTCGCAGGGATTTCAGAGCCGGCCTTGCGCAGGATATTGCGGATCCGCTTGTTGGCCGCTGCCAGGCTGCCGGCCGCGGGCAGTCGGGCAAAGTCGTGACAGGCCCGCAGGCGGCGGTCGAAATCCAGCGGCGTCAGTGTTCCGGGGGCGCGTACCGATCGCACCGCTTCGAACAGCTCGGCGCCGTAACCCGCCTCCTGGTAGACGCCGCGCAGCCGCTCGAGGCAGAACTCCACCAGCGGCTCGACCTGCTCGGCCGCGGCCAGCGCCGCTGGCTGCTGCGCCGCCGCGGCCTGAAAAAGCGCCGCCAGGTCGATGGCATGTTCGCCCTCAATGAGGCTGCGCAGCAGACCCACGGCAGCGCGCCGCAGCGCGAAGGGGTCCTTGGCGCCGGTGGGCGCCTTGCCGATGGCGAAGATGCCCACCAGCGTGTCGGCGCGTTCCGCCACCGCCAGCAGCCGCCCCAGCGGTGAGGCGGCCACGGCATCGGCGGCAAAGCGCGGTTGATAGATCTCATCCAGCGCCGCCGCCACGGCTGCCGCCTCGCCGTCCTCGCGGGCGTAATAGCGCCCCATCACGCCCTGCAGCTCGGGGAATTCGTCGACCATTTCAGTCAGCAGATCGGCCTTGGCCAGCCGGGCGGCACGCTGGGCCTGATGGGCGTCGGTCTCGAAGCGCTCGGCGTACCGGGCCGCCAACGCCGCCACCCGGGCGGACTTCTCCGCGATGCTGCCGAGCTGCTTCTGGAACACCACCTGTTCCAGGGCGGGCAGGCGCGATTCCAGCGTCCGGGCCCGATCCTGGTCCCAGAAAAACGCCGCATCCGCGAGCCGCGGCCGGATCACGCGCTCATTGCCGGCGATGACCCGTGCCGGGTCGCGGCTGTCGATGTTGGCGACGGTGATGAACCGCGGCAGCAGATGACCGTCCGCGTCACGCACCGGGAAGTAGCGCTGGTGGCCCTGCATGCTCGAGATCAGCGCCTCGGGCGGGACCCGCAGGAAGGCCTCGTCGAAACTGCCCGACAGCACCACCGGCCATTCCACCAGGGCATTCACCTCATCGAGCAGTTCGGTGTCGATGACCGCATGGCCGCCGATTGCCTCGCCCTCGGCGCGGACACCCTCAAGGATGTGATCGCGCCGGTCGGTGCGATCGACCAGTACATGAGCCGCGCGCATGGCGGCGGTGTAGTCGCTGGCATTAGCCAGGCTGACCGGGCCGGGATGATGGAAGCGGTGGCCACGGCTGTCGCGGCCGCTGGCGACACCGAAGACTTCCGTCGGCACCACCGCCTGATCGAGCATCAACACCACCCAGTGCACCGGGCGCACGAACTCGCTGCTCTGATCCCCCCAGCGCATGCGCTTGGGAATGGGCAGCTGGGTGAGGGCATGGTCGATCAGCGCCGGCAGCAGCGCGTCGGTATCCCGCCCCGTTTCGGTGCCACGGTGGACCAGCCAGGCGCCTTCGTCGGTCTCAAGGGTCTCGAGCTGATCGACGTCCACCCTGCAGGATCGGGCGAACCCCTCCGCGGCGCGGGTGGGGGCCCCCGCTTCATCAAAGGCCACCGCCCGCGCCGGACCGCGCCGCTCGAAGTCGCGATCGGGCTGGCGCCGGGCCACCGCCTCGATCTGCACCGCCAGCCGTCGCGGTGCGCCCAGGGCGCGGACCTCACCGTGGCTGACCCCGGCCCGGTCCAGACCATCGGCCACTGCGGCGGCCAGGCGGTCACTCAGGGTATCGAGGGCGCCCGGCGGGAGCTCTTCCATGCCCAGCTCAAAAAGCAGCGTCGCCGTTGCCCCGCTCATGCCACGCTCCGATCCGACCCGTTGTCGCGGCACAGCGGAAAGCCGAGTGCCTCCCGCGAATCGTAATAGGCTTGGGCCGAGGCCCGGGCGAGGGTGCGCACGCGCAGGATGTAGCCCTGACGCTCGGTCACCGAAATGGCGTGGCGGGCGTCGAGCAGGTTGAAGGCATGCGAGGCCTTCATGGTCATTTCATAGGCCGGCAGCGCGAGACCTTGCTCCACCAGGCGCAGCGCCTCGCGCTCGTGGGTGTCGAAGGCCTGGAAAAGGCTTTCGACATCGGCCTCCTCGAAGTTGTAGCGCGACTGCTCGCGCTCGTTCTGCAGGTAGACGTCGCCATAGGTCACCGGTCCGTCCACGCCCTCGCTCCAGACCAGATCGAAGACGCTCTCCACCTCCTGGAGGTACATGGCGATGCGCTCCAGCCCGTAGGTGATCTCGCCCATCACCGGCCGGCAGTCGAGGCCGCCGGCCTGCTGGAAGTAGGTGAACTGGGTGATCTCCATGCCGTTGAGCCACACCTCCCAGCCCAGGCCCCAGGCGCCCAGCGTGGGGGACTCCCAGTTGTCCTCGACAAAGCGGATGTCGTGCACCAGGGGGTCGAGGCCCAGCGCCTCGAGCGAGCCCAGATACTGCTCCTGGATATCCTTGGGTGAGGGCTTGAGCACCACCTGGAACTGGTAGTAGTGCTGCAGGCGGTTGGGGTTTTCGCCATAGCGGCCGTCGGTGGGCCGGCGGGAGGGCTGGACGTAGGCGGCGCGCCACGGCTCGGGGCCGATGGCCCGCAGGAAGGTCGCGGGGTGGAAGGTGCCCGCGCCCACCTCCATGTCGAGCGGCTGCATGAGGACGCAGCCCCGGTCGGCCCAGTACTTCTGCAGCGCGAGAATCAGCGCCTGAAACGTCATCGATGCTCTCCAGCAAAGCGGCGAAAGCGGAAAGTATAGCCCGCCCGCGCCATCCCTGTCAGGCAGCCCGCCGGCGCCCAATGCACGGTATTGGTGCGTTTGCACCACCAAACGCGTTAAGGTGGTGCATGCACCCGGATGATGCCCGGAATCGGTCACGGCAGGGCCCGTTTTGGTGCACTTCGGCGGGTTGGCACGGAAAATGCTTATCCCCGTAGGACTTTTCAATGAACATGACTGGAGGCCGAACGATGGCTCACACCGCCGACGACGTTCTTGCGATGATCAAGGACAACGAGGTCCGCTTTGTGGATCTGCGTTTCACCGACCCCAAGGGCAAGCAGCAGCACGTGACGCTGCCGGCCCACGCCGTGGATGCCGATCTCTTCACCGAGGGGAAGATGTTCGACGGCTCGTCAATCGATGGCTGGAAGGGCATCAACGAGTCGGACATGATCCTCATGCCCGATGCCGATACCGCCATGCTCGACCCCTTCTTCGACGACATGACGCTGACGCTGGTCTGCCAGATCATCGAGCCCAACACCATGCAGGGCTATGGTCGGGATCCGCGGTCCATCGCCCAGCGCGCCGAGGCGTATCTGCAGTCCACCGGCATCGGTGATGTGGCCTACTTCGGGCCCGAGAACGAGTTTTTCGTGTTTGACGATGTGCGCTACGGCACCAACATGAGCGGCTCGTTCTACAAGATCGACTCCCAGGAAGCCGACTGGAACACCGAGAAGGTCTACCCTGATGGCAACATGGGTCATCGCCCGGGCGTAAAGGGCGGCTATTTTCCGGTCCCGCCGGTGGACAGCCTTCATGACATGCGCTCGGCCATGCTCGAGTGCCTGACCGAAGTGGGCATGACCACCGAGGTGCACCATCATGAGGTGGCCACCGCCGGACAGTGCGAGCTCGGCGTGGGCTTCAACACCCTGGTCAAAAAGGCCGACGAGGTGCAGACCCTCAAGTACGTGGTGCACAACGTGGCCGCGGCTTACGGCAAGACCGCCACGTTCATGCCCAAGCCGGTCGTGGGTGACAACGGCAGCGGCATGCACGTCCATCAGTCCATCGGCAAGACCGGCGAGATGCTGTTTGCCGGCGATCAGTACGGCGGCCTGTCCGAGACGGCGCTTTACTACATCGGTGGTCTGATCAAGCACGCCAAGGCCATCAACGCCTTCGCCAACGCCTCGACCAACAGCTACAAGCGTCTGGTCCCCGGCTTTGAGGCGCCGGTGCTGCTGGCCTACTCGGCCCGCAACCGCTCGGCGTCGGTGCGCATCCCGTGGGTGGCCAATCCCAAGGCCCGGCGGATCGAGCTGCGCTTCCCGGACAGCACCGCCAACCCGTATCTGTGCTTTGCCGCGATGCTGATGGCCGGCCTTGACGGCATTCAGAACAAGATCCATCCCGGCGATGCCATGGACAAGGACCTCTACGATCTGCCGCCCGAGGAAGAGGCCGAGATCGACAAGGTCGCGTTCTCGCTGGAAGAGGCCCTGGACGCGCTCGACAAGGACCGTGAGTTCCTCAAGGTCGGCGGCGTGTTCACCGACGATTCCATCGACGGCTACATCGACCTCAAGCGCGAGGACGTGCAGCAGCTGCGGATGACGACGCACCCGATCGAGTTCGATCTCTACTACAGCGTCTGATCGGCGTCGATCGCGGAGACGGTCGCATGAAGACCCCCGCCTCCGCGGGGGTTTTTTCTTTAATGAGGTCGATGATGACGGATGCGATGCCAATCGATGCCCGTGAGATTCTCGATAATCTGACCCGGGCGGTGGTGGCGATCGATGATGAGCGCCGGATCGTGCGCATGAACGCCGCGGCCGAATCGCTTCTGCACGTCAGCAGCCGTCAGGCGCTGGGCGAACCGCTGATGCAGTTCCTGCCGGCGCTGCAGGTCCTGGACGAGGCCATCGAACAGGCCTTCTCCCAGGCGGCCAGCTACACCGAGCGCGAGATGCGGCTGACCCTGGGCCCGGACCGCACCATTACCGTCGACTGTGCGATCACTCCGCTGGAAACGGTCAATGTCCTGTTGCTGGAATTCGAACAGCTCGACCGGCACCTGCGGATTTCCCGCGAGAACCGGCTGATCGCCCAGAACCAGGCCATCCGCGAGCTGATCCGCGGCCTGGCCCATGAGATCAAGAACCCGCTGGGGGGCCTGCGCGGCGCCGCCCAGTTGCTTGAGTCCGAGCTCTCGGACGAGGATCAGCGGGAGTACACGCGCATCATCATCAGCGAGGCGGATCGCCTGCGCACCCTTGTGAATGGCCTGCTGGGTCCGGATTCGCGCATCGAGCATGCTCCCACCAACCTCCACGAGGTGCTCGAGCATGTGCGCAGCCTGGCCGTGGTGGAGGCGCCGGCCGGCGTCGAGATCCGGCGCGATTACGACCCCAGCATTCCCGTGACGCGGGCGGCCAGCGATCAGCTGATCCAGGCGCTGCTCAACCTTGTCCGCAACGCCCTGCAGGCGCTGGGCGAGACCGGCACGATCACGCTGCAGACCCGCACGCAGCGGCGCTTCACCATCGGCGACCGGCAGCATCGGCTGGTGGCGCGCATTGATGTCGTGGATGACGGACCGGGTATCACCCCGGCCATGCAGGATCAGATTTTCTACCCGATGGTGACCGGACGCGCCGAGGGCAGCGGCATCGGGCTGCCGATCGCCCAGAACCTGGTGAATCAGCACGGCGGGCTGATCGAGTGCACCAGCGAGCCGGGGCACACCGTTTTCACTGTCTGGTTACCCCTGGAGGACGCCTGATGGCTGACGCGATCAATGTATGGATCATCGATGACGACCGCTCCATCCGCTGGGTCCTGAAAAAGGCCCTCGAGCGGGACGGTATGCAGGCCGTGGATTTTGAGACCGGCGAGGCGGCGCTCGCCGCCCTCGAGTCGGATCCGCCGGATGTGCTGATCACCGACATCCGCATGCCCCGCCTGGATGGGCTGGCGCTGATGAAACGGGTGCATGGCGTGGATCCCGAGCTGCCGGTGATCGTGATGACCGCGCACTCCGATCTGGATGCCGCGGTGTCGGCTTACGAGGGCGGGGCGTTCGAATACCTGCCGAAGCCCTTCGATGTCGAGGAGGCCATCGACCTGGTGCGGCGTGCCGCCGCCGCGGTGCGCAGCAGTGCACCGGCGGACGAACCGGGCGGGCGGATGCCCGAGATCATCGGCGAGGCCCCGGCCATGCAGGAGGTGTTCCGGGCCATCGGGCGGCTGTCACGCTCCAACATCACGGTGCTGATCAACGGCGAGTCGGGGACCGGCAAGGAGCTGGTGGCCGGCTCGCTGCACCGCCACAGCCCGCGGGCCGACAAGCCGTTCATTGCCCTGAACATGGCCGCCATCCCCCGCGATCTGATGGAGTCGGAACTGTTCGGCCACGAAAAGGGCGCGTTCACCGGCGCCCATCAGGTCCGCCGCGGGCGTTTCGAGCAGGCCAACGGCGGGACGCTGTTTCTCGACGAGATCGGCGACATGCCCGCCGAACTCCAGACCCGGCTGCTGCGCGTGCTCGCCGACGGCGAGTTCTACCGCGTCGGTGCGCATACGCCCATGCAGGTGGACGTGCGCATCATCGCCGCTACCCACCAGAACCTGGATGAGCTGGTCGCGGACGGCCGTTTTCGCGAGGACCTGTTCCATCGGCTCAACGTCATCCGCATCCACTGCCCGGCACTGCGCGAGCGTCAGGCGGATATCCCCGGCCTGGCGGATCACTTCCTGCGCCGCGCGGCGCGCGAGCTCAACGTTGAGCCCAAACAGCTGACCCCCGAGGTGGAGCGCCGGCTGCAGGCCCTGCCCTGGCCCGGCAACGTCCGCGAGCTGGAGAACACCTGCCGCTGGCTCACGGTCATGGCCAGCGGCCGCCGGGTGGAGATGGAGGACCTGCCCCCGGAGCTTGCCGGTGTGGATGACCCGGCGCCGGCCAATGGCCCCGCCGACTGGGAAAGCGCGCTGGCGCGCTGGGCGGATCAGCAGGCGGCCGGGCAGGATGATGGCGCGTTGGCCGCCGCCCATGGCCGCCTCGAGCGGGTGCTGATCGAGGCCGCCCTGCGTCGCACCGGCGGGCGTCGCCAGGATGCCGCCCGGCTGCTGGGCTGGGGGCGCAATACCCTGACGCGCAAGATCCGGGATCTGCAGATGCGGGTATAATCCCGCGCATGCTGCCCCATGTCGTATTGCACAGCCCCGAGATCCCGCCCAACGCCGGCAATGTCATCCGGCTCTGCGCCAACAGTGGCGCCCGTCTGCATCTGATCCGGCCGCTGGGGTTCGTGCTCGACGACCGGCGCATGCGCCGGGCGGGACTGGATTACCATGAATTCGCTCGTCTGCAGGTGCACGCCGACTATGCGGCGTTTCTCGCCGCCGTGGCGCCGGCGCGGGTCTGGGCGCTGACCACGGGTGGGCGGGTGCGTTTTGATCGACCGGATTACCGCCCCGATGATGCGCTGCTGTTTGGCAGTGAGACCGCGGGCCTGCCGGAGGCGGTGATGGCGCGCATTCCGCCTGAGCAGCGGCTGCGCCTGCCGATGCAGCCCGGCAACCGTAGCCTCAATCTGTCCAACAGCGTGGCGGTCACGGTTTATGAGGCGTGGCGACAGCAGGACTTTGCCGGCAGCGTCGCGATCGACTGATTCAGGTCCCGAGGTCGTCGAACTCCGGGCCGGGGCGCCGGGCCATCAGCGCCGTCGCCGCATCGATGGGGGTGCAGGTGCCCCCGACCACCGACTCGACGGCACTGCAGATGGGCAGCTCCACGCCCAGCCGTTGCGCCATCCCGCCCACTTCGACGGCGGTGCGCACGCCCTCGACCACTTCGCCGATGCGCGCGGTGGCGGTGTCAATGGACTCCCCCCGCCCCAGCGCCAGGCCCATCCGGCGGTTGCGCGACTGATCATCGGTACAGGTCAGCATCAGGTCGCCCAGGCCGGCGAGCCCGGTGAGGGTGCGGTCATCCGCGCCCAGCGCCGCCCCCAGCCGGCGCACTTCAGCGAGTCCCCGGGTCACCAGCCCGCTGCGGGCATTGGCGCCAAAACCCAGGCCGTCGGCAATGCCGGTGGCAATGGCGAGGATATTCTTGACCGCGCCGCCCAGCCCCACACCAATGCGGTCATCGCTGCGGTAGACGCGGAAACGCGGGTCATGGAAGTCGTCGCAGAGGCGCTCGGTGACGGCCCGGTCGCGGCCGGCCAGGACCACGGCGGTGGGCAGGCCGGCGGCCACCTCGCCGGCAAAGCTCGGCCCGGACAGTGCGGCCAGCGGCCGGTCCGGCAGGGCGGCGGCCGCCACGTCGTGGAGCAGTCCGCCATTGGCGTTGTCGAGACCCTTGGTGGCCCACATGACCGGGATCCCGGTGGCGATGACCGGCGCGAGGGTCTGGACCGTGGCGGCAAAGGCATGACTGGGCACGGCGATCAGCACCGTGTCGGCGCCGTCCACCGCAGCGCTCAGACTGACGGTCGGCCGGATGGCCGCCGGCAGCGGATAGTCGTACAGGTGGCGCGGGTTGCGCCGGGTGTCCGCCATGGCCCGCACGGTGGCCGGGTCATGCGCCCAGAGGCGGACCGCATGGCCGTTACGCGCCAGCACGAGGGCCAGCGCCGTGCCCCACGAGCCGGCGCCCAGCACCGCGTAATCCGCCACCGCGCTACTCCGGGGTGCCGGCTTCCTCGCCGCCGGTCTGCGCCTGGGCGTTGGCGTTCTGCTGGCGCTGGCGGGCGTAGAGCGCGTCGAAGTTGACCGGTGACAGGGTCATGGGCGGAAATCCGGCCTTACCGGTCAGATCGCTCACCGCTTCGCGGGCGTAGGCGAACAGCACCCCCGGGCAGTACGCCCCGAGCAGCTGGTCGGTGGCGTTGTCCTCGAAGCCGGTGACGGTAAACAGCCCCGCCTGGTGCACCTCGCAGAGATAGGCGGTCTTATCCTCGACCGTGGCGGTCACAGTGACCGTCAGGACCACCTCGTGCAGGCCCTCGCCGACGGAATTGCGACGCGTATTGAGCTCGACCCGCGCCTCGGGCTTCCACGACTGGGTAAAGACCTCGGGGGCGCCGGGGGTCTCCAGCGAGCCGTCCTTGAGATAGATCTTCTGGATGGTGAACTGCTGCGGGTTGGCATTTTCGCTGGCGGCCTGGCCGTTGCCCGCGCCGGCGTTGTCTGTCTCGGCCATGGTATCTCCTGGGTCCTGATCGATGGTGAGTGGGTAGCTCAGCCGCGCCCCTCGGTGGGCAGGCTCGCCTCGCGCCAGGCATTGATCCCGCCGCGCAGCTGCCGGACGTCCGACCAGCCCTGGCCCTCGAGGGCCTGGATGGCCTTGAGGGTGCGCTGCCCGTTGTCGCAGTACACCACCAGCGTACGCTGCTTGAAGCGCTTGAGCCGGTCCTGGCGCTGATCGATGTAGGCCATGGGTATATTCACGGCCCCGGGCAGATGGCTGGCCTGAAAGGCGTTCTCGTTGCGGACGTCGATGAACACCGCCGCGTCCTGGTTGTAGAGCCGCGTCGCGTCGGTGGCATCGATGGCCTGACGGCTGCGCCGGTAGTTCAGATACTCGTTGGCCACCAGGGCGGCCAGCACCGCGAGCAGCGATGCGATGAGCAGCGGATGATTGGTGCTGAATTCTATGACTCTATCCATGACCCGGCGCTGTTAGGATGCGTATTGAGCCGAATAGTATACCAGCCGAGACGCCACGCCGATGAACCGATGCCTTTTGATCGCCTGTCTGGTGCTGCCAATCGCCGCGGCGAGCGGGCAGACCGATGAACTGGCGTCGCGCGAGGCGCGGCTGGAGACGCTGCGCGAGCAGATCGGTGCCCTGCAGGACCGGCTGGCGGAGGACCGCCAGCGCGCCGGCGGTCTGGAGGCCGAATTGGGTCGCCTGGAGCGGCGCATCGGCGAAACCCGCACGACCCTGCGCGATCTCGAGGCGGGTATCCAGCGCCGCCGTGAGCGGATTCGCGAACTGGAAGCCGACATTGTGCGTCGCGCTGAGCGGACCACGGCGCATCGCCAGCAGCTCGCCGAGAGCCTGCGTGCCACCTATCGCCAGGGCCGCACGCCCGCCCTGCGGCTGTTGCTGAACGCCGGCGAACCGGCCCGCCTGCAGCGGCTGCTGGTGTATCAGTCGCGCCTTGCCGGTGCCCGGACCGAGGCGGTGCAGGCCGCGGAATCGGCGATCCGTGAACTGCGTGATCAGCGCGCCGAGCGCGCGGATGCCCTGGCGGCCCAACAGGCCGACCGCGCCCGCCGCCAGGAGCGGCTCGAGGCGCTGCAGGCCAAGCTCGACGAGCGCGATGCCCTGCTGGCATCGACCCGCGAACGGATCCGCGAGCAGGACGAGCAGCTGGCCCGCCGCCGCGACGAGGCCGAATCGCTCAACCAGCTGATCGAGGATCTGCGCGAGCGACTCGCCGCCGCCGGGCCGGACGCGGATGCCACGGTGGACATCGCCGAGGGGGGCCTGGTCTGGCCTCATCAGGGGCCGCTGCTGGCGCGCTACGGCAGCCAGCGGGCGGCGGATCTGGACTGGACCGGCCTGCTGATCGGCGGCGCGGCGGGTGATCCGGTGAATCCGGTTGCGGCCGGGCAGGTGGTGTTCGCCGATTGGTTGCGCGGGCTCGGATTGCTGCTCATCATTGACCATGGCAACGGGTATCTGAGTCTCTACGGACGCAACCAGGCGCTCTATGCCAACGTGGGTGACCGGGTGACAACACGCGACGTGATCGCCACCGTCGGCCGCAGTGGTGGACGGGCCGAGACGGCGCTTTATTTCGAATTGCGCGCGGCGGGCAAGCCGGTGGATCCGATGAGCTGGCTCCAGTCGCGCGACGACGACGATTGAGGATCAAATGATGCGCCTATCCGGACTGCTTCAGGGCCTGACGGCCGGGGTGCTGGTCGCCCTGCTGATCGCCAACGTCCAGACCGTCACCGCGCAGTCGTCGGCCGCGTCCGATGATGACCTGCCGCTTGCCGAAATCCAGCGCTTCACCGAGGTCTACGAGCGCATCCAGCGCGACTATGTCGAGTCGGTGGATGACGAGCGGCTGATCCGCAATGCCATCCGCGGCATGCTCTCGGGGCTGGATCCGCATTCAGCGTACCTGGACCGCGACGCCTATCAGCGCCTCCAGGAAGGCACCCGCGGCGAGTTCGGTGGCCTGGGCATCGAGGTGGGCAGCGAGGATGGCCTGATCAAGGTGATCGCCCCCATCGACGGGACGCCGGCGGACGCCGCGGACATCCGTCCGGGCGACCTGATCATGCGGGTCAATGGCGAATCGGTGAAAGGCCTGGGGCTGCAGGCGGCGGTGGAGCGCATGCGCGGCGAGCCCGGCAGCGAGGTGACGCTGGGGATTCTGCGCGACGATGCCGAGACCACCATCGAGGTCACCCTCGAGCGCGCCGTCATCCAGGTCGACAGTGTCCGCGCCCGGGTGCTCGAGTCGAGTTTCGGCTATCTGCGGGTCAGCCAGTTCCAGTCACGCACCGGCGAGGATGTGCTCGAGGCCATCGACGGGCTGCGTGACCAGACCGGCCCCCTTGATGGACTGGTGCTCGATCTGCGCAATAACCCCGGCGGTGTGCTCGATGCCGCGGTGGCGGTGAGCGACGCGTTCCTCAGCCGGGGCGAGATCGTCTCGACCAGTGGTCGGGTGGCGCGGTCCCGGGATGCCTTCACGGCGACCCCCAATGACGCCCTCAATGGCGCGCCGATGGTCGTGCTGGTGAATGCCGGCTCGGCCTCCGCGGCCGAGATCGTCGCCGGCGCGCTGCAGGACCATCAGCGCGCGGTCATCATGGGCGAGGCCACCTTTGGCAAGGGCTCGGTCCAGACCATCCTGCCGCTGCGCGATGGCGCGGCGGTCAAGCTGACCACGGCCCGCTACTACACACCGGGTGGCCGTTCGATCCAGGCCGAGGGTATCCAGCCCGACGTCGAGGTGGCCAACCTCCAGGTGCGCGACGCCGAAGCCCCCGGCGGTACGCTGCGTGAGTCGGACCTGCCACGTCACCTGCTCGGCGATGGCGGCGGAGACGCCGACGACGCGAAGGAGCCGCCGGAGTCGGCGCTGGCCACCCGCGACTATGCCCTGGCCGAGGCGCTCAATCTGCTCAAGGGACTGACCATCCTCGGCGACTAGTCCCGCGGCCAGGCCGCGACCCAGATCACCACGCCAAGGCTGCCGATCACCCAGCTGATCAGTGGCGCCTCACCCAGCATGGTGGGGCTGCGCCCATCCAGACCGGCAACGATGAATGCCGAAACCACCAGCGCGCCGCCCACCCCGGTGGCAAAGCCACGCCGGCCGCTGTGGCGGATTTCCTGGCGCAGGGCCGTCAGCTGATGCTGCTGCTCGACGATCTGCTCGCGGGTGCGGGTGACCTCGCCCAGGGCCTCGTCCACCCGCCGCGGCAGCGTCGGCAGGGTCTCGGCCAGGTGGGGGAGCTCCTGGCGGGCCTTTTTCAGGAACGCCGCCGGGCCGACCTGTTCGCGCATCCAGCGCTCGAGATAGGGCTTGCCGGTGTCCCACAGGTCCAGCTCGGGGTAGAGCTGGCGGCCCAGTCCTTCGATGGCCAGCAGCGTTTTCTGCAGCAGCACCAGCTGGGGCTGGATTTCCATATCGAACCGGCGCCCGGTCTGGAACAGCCGCATGAGCAGTGCGCCCAGCGAGATTTCGCCCAGCGGCCGCTCGAAGATCGGTTCGCAGACCGTGCGCATGGCACTCTCGAAGGCATCGATCCGGGTGTCCGCCGGGACCCAGCCGGATTCAACATGCAGCTCGGCCACGCGCCGGTAATCGCGATTGAAGAAGGCCATGAAGTTGTCGGCCAGATAGCGGTGATCCACCGGGTTGAGCGAGCCCATGATGCCGAAGTCCACGGCCACATAACGCGGATTGGCGGGGTCGCGCACGTCGACGAAGACATTGCCCGGGTGCATGTCGGCGTGGAAGAAGCTGTCCCGGAACACCTGGGTGAAGAAGATTTCGGTACCGCGCTCGGCCAGCGCCTTCATGTCGACGCCGGCGCGGTGCAGACCCTCGATATCGCTGATCTGCACGCCGTGGATGCGCTCCATGACCATCACCCGGCGATGGGTGCCCGACCAGTGCACCTCGGGCACGTAGAGCAGGTCCGAGTCGCGGAAGTTGCGCTTGAGCTGGGTGGCGTTGGCCGCCTCGCGCATCAGGTCGAGCTCGTCGTGCAGGGTGGTGTCGAACTCGCGGATCACCTCCACCGGGCGCAGGCGGAAGCCCTCGGCCCAATAGCGCTGGGCGAGTCGGGCAAACAGGTAGAGCACGCCCAGATCGCGGCCGATGGCCTGCTCGATGCCCGGGCGCACGACCTTGACCACCACATCCTCGCCGCCATGCAGACGGGCGGCATGGACCTGGGCGATGGAGGCCGAGGCCATGGGTTCGGTGTCGAAATGCGCGAACCAGGCATCCACCGGCTGCTGGTATTCGTCCTCGATGATCGCCCGCGCGGTCTCGCCGGGAAACGGCGGGACGCGGTCCTGCAGGCGGGCCAGCTCGGCGGCGATGTCCGGCGGCAGGAGGTCGCGCCGGGTGGAGATGATCTGGCCGAACTTGACGAAGATCGGGCCCAGTTCCTCCAGCGCCAGGCGGATGCGCTCACCCCGCGGCCGCTGGCGGCGGGTGAACCAGGTCCAGGGCATGAAGACCCGCAGGAAGCGGAACGGCCGGAACCAGCGGGTGGCGAACAGGACCTCATCGAGGCCGTGGCGCAGCAGGACGATGTTGATCTGCGCGAGGCGCAGCAGCAGGCGGATACGACGCGTCATTGCCGGCCTCCGCGGCGTTCGAGCCGCCGCAGCCGGGCCTCGAGCCGGTCCACGTCTTCGCGGATCCGGTCGACATCGTCGAGAAAGTGCCGGGTCTCGGCGGCGGTGGGCAGCCAGCGGCGCTCTTCGGTGGCAAGCTCGACGGCGTTGCGCAGCAGGGTGTCGGCAGTGTCGCGACTCCAGCGGCTGCCCTCGCGCAGGCCGGTGGCCATGCGCGCGGCGCCGGCCTCGCCCACCAGGCGTGCCAGCTGCGCTTCGAGGTCCACATCAAGCTCGCTGAACAGGGTGCGGACCTCCTGGATGGTGCCGATATCGCCACGGAAGGAGACCTCGCGACTGCGCTGTCCACGCGACAGCACCAGCCCGGTGAGTCCGGCCAGCGAGGCCTCCAGCACGACGTCGCAGTCGTTCATGTCGGTGGCATCGCTGATCAGCGTCACATCCGTGTCACTGAAGGTGACCCGCAGGGCCACCGCCGGGTCGGTGAGGCGCAGCCCCATTTCGCGGCCGTCCAGTGGCGCCAGCCGCGCCGGCGTGCCGGGGTCGAGGGCGAGGATGCGGTTGATGCCCGTCTCCAGCGGGCCCAGCGGCAGCCACTCAGTAGACATGGCCGTGGTGGAGCGCGACCACCCCTCCGCTCAGGTTGATGTAATCGACGTCCTCGAAGCCGGCGGCCTCCATCATCATCTTCAGCGTCTCCTGGTCGGGATGCTGGCGGATCGACTCGGCCAGGTAGCGATAGCTGTCGGCATCCTGCGCCACCAGACGGCCCATGAGCGGCAGCATGCGGAACGAGTAGAGGTCGTAGACCGGCTGCAGCGGGGTCAGATAGAGCGACGAGAACTCGAGGATGACCACCTGCCCGCCGGGTCGCAGGGCCTCGCGCATGGCCTGCAGGGCCTCGGGGATGCGGGTGACGTTGCGCAGGCCGAAACCGATGCTGATGCGATCGAACTGGCGCGGCCGGAACGGCAGCTGCTCGGCGTTGGCGAGCACGTACTCGAGGTTGCCGGTGACGCCCTCGTCGAGCAGCCGGTCGCGGCCGGTTTCGAGCATGGCGGCATTGATGTCCGAGACGATCACCTCACCCTCGGGCCCCACCTGATCGGCAAGCCCGCGGGCAAGATCGCCGGTGCCGGCGGCCAGGTCCAGCACCCGCTGGCCGGGACGGGCGTTGATCAGCCGCAGGGCCTGGCGCTTCCAGAGCCGATGCAGGCCCGCCGACATCAGATCGTTCATGACGTCGTAGCGGCTGGCCACCGAGCTGAACACCTCGCCCACGCGCCGGGCCTTTTCCGCCACCGGCACACGCTGGTAGCCGAAGTGGGTTTCATCGTGTCGATCCGGATCGGAGCCTGTCATGCGCTGTCTCCCGCGTCCCGCTGATAACCGGCGGCCGCCAGTGAATCGAGATAGTCCTGCCAGTAGTCGTCGGCGTTTTCGCCCAGATCATAGAGCAGGTCCCAGGAATAGAGCCCGGTGTTGTGGCCGTCATCGAAGTGGAGGCGCAGGGCATACTGGCCGACGGGCTCGATGCGCTCGATGCCCACCGTTTCTTTGCCCACCTGCAGGATCGCCTGCCCGGGGCCATGACCGCGCACCTCCGCGGATGGCGAGTGGACCCGCAGATACTCCGCGCTCAGATCGAAGTGGCGGCCATCATCAAAGCTCACCGCCAGGGTGCGGGACTGGCGGTGCAGATGGATCTGCGTGGGCACACGGCCGGTGTTGCGGCGCTCGGGGCGTTTCATGGCGACCTCAGAGGATGTAGCGGCTCAGGTCTTCGTTGCCGGCGAGATCCGCGAGCTGGGCATCCACATAGTCGGCATCGATGCTGACCGTCTGGCCGCTGTGATCGGCGGCGCTGTAGGAGATGGTCTCGAGCAGGCGCTCCATGATGGTGTGCAGCCGCCGGGCGCCGATGTTTTCGGTGTGGGCGTTCACCTGCCAGGCCATTCGGGCGATGCGATCAACCCCGTCCGCCGTGAACGCCAGCTCGACCCCTTCGGTGCGCAGCAGCGCCTGGTACTGGCGGACCAGCGAGGCATCGGGATCGGTGAGGATGGCCACGAAGTCTTCCACCGCCAGCGATGACAGCTCGACACGGATCGGCAGCCGGCCCTGCAGCTCGGGGATCAGGTCCGAGGGCTTGGAGACGTGGAAGGCCCCCGAGGCGATGAACAGGATATGGTCGGTGTTCACCATGCCCGAGCGGGTCGACACGGTACTGCCCTCGATGAGGGGCAGCAGGTCGCGCTGGACCCCCTCGCGGGAGATGTCGCCGCCACCACTGCCGCCGCTCTGCTCGGTCTGCCGCGCCACCTTGTCGATCTCGTCGATGAATACGATGCCGCTCTGCTCGACGGACTCGATGGCCTTCTGCTTGATTTCTTCCTCGTTGACCAGCCGGGCGGCTTCTTCCTCGCGCAGCACCCGCCAGGCCTCGGCGATGGTCAGCCGCTGACGCTCGCTGCGCTGATTGCCCAGATTCTGGAACATGCCCTGGAGCTGGCTGGTGAGCTGCTCCATGCCCGGCGGCGCCATGATGTCCATGCCCGACTGCTGGCCGCGGACATCGATCTCGATCTCGCGCTCGTCGAGTTCGCCCTCGCGCAGCTTCTTGCGCATCTTCTGGCGGGTGCTGTCCTGGCTGCGGTCCTCATTGTCGTTGCCCCGGGCCTGCGGCAGCAGGGCGTCGAGGATGCGTTCCTCGGCGGCGTCATCGGCACGGCTCGACTGGCGCTGCATCTCCTGCTCGCGGATCATCCGCAGCGCGTTGTCGGTCAGGTCGCGGATCACCGATTCGACGTCGCGGCCGACATACCCCACCTCGGTGAACTTCGACGCCTCGATCTTGATGAACGGGGCGTTCGCCAGCCGTGCCAGCCGCCGGGCGATTTCGGTCTTACCGACCCCGGTGGGGCCGATCATGAGGATGTTCTTGGGCGTGATCTCGGGGCGCAGCGCCGGGTCCACCTGCAGCCGCCGCCAGCGGTTGCGCAGCGCATTGGCGACCGCGCGCTTGGCGTCGCCCTGTCCGACGATGTGCTTGTCCAGCTCCTGGACGATTTCGCGGGGGGTCATCTCGCTCATCAGGCCTTCCCGTCACCGAGGGTCTCGATGGTCAGCGTATGATTGGTGTAAATGCAGATATCCGCGGCGATGCCGAGTGCGCGTTGGACAACCGTGGCGGCGTCCAGATCCGTTTCGGCCACCAGCGCCTGGGCGGCGGCCTGGGCATAGCCCGAGCCCGAGCCTATGGCCATCAGCTCGCGCTCGGGCTCGACCACGTCGCCATTGCCGGAGATCATCAGCAGGCTCTCGGCGTCGGCCACCATGAGCAGCGCCTCGAGACGCCGCAGCGCCCGGTCCGAGCGCCAGTCCTTGGCCATTTCCACCGCCGCACGGGTGAGTCGCCCGCCGTGGCGCTCGAGCTGACCCTCGAAGCGCTCGAACAGCGTGAAGGCGTCGGCCGTGCCGCCGGCGAATCCCGCCAGCACCTGATCGTGGTAGAGGCGTCGGACCTTGCGGGCATTGCCCTTCATGACCGTGTTGCCAAGGGTGACCTGGCCGTCACCGCCGACGGCGATCTGCCCGCCGCGACGGACCGCCAGGATGGTGGTGCCATCAAACTGCTGCAAGACTGCTCTCCGGAGGTTGCTGGATACCGATCGTTCGCCCCGCAATGTTAACGCAGCCGGGCGCCCGGGGGTTATTTTCGTCGCGCCCGTGGATGGGCCCGGTCATAGACCTCGGCCAGGTGCTGGAAGTCGAGGTGGGTGTAGATCTGCGTGGTGCCGATGTCGGCGTGCCCGAGCAGCTCCTGGACGGCGCGCAGGTCGCCGCTGGACTCGAGCAGATGGGTGGCGAAGGCATGCCGCAGCATGTGCGGATGCACCGGCCGGTCCAGGCCCTGCCGGCGCGCCCGGTCGTTGAGTCGGGTCTGAATGGCGCGGTGCGACAGCCGCCGGCCGCGGCGACTGACGAACAGCCCGGTCTCTTCGGCATCGGCCAGGGTATGACGCACCGCCACCCAGTCGGCGATCGCCTCGCGGGCCTTGCGGCCCACCGGCACGATCCGGGTCCGCGCGCCCTTGCCCACCACCCGCAGTTCGCGGGGCCGGGGGCCGGTATCATCGAGGTTGAGGGCCGCCACCTCGGCCAGCCGCAGGCCGGCCCCGTAGATCAGTTCGAACAGCGCCCGGTCGCGGCGTTGCAGCGGATCCGCGGCCTGCCCGGCGGCCTGATCGGCGGCGGCCGGTGGGTCGAGCAGCTGGGCGGTGGTGTCGACATCGAGGGTTGCCGGCAGGCTGCGTGCCGCCCGCGGTGCCTGGATGTCGGCCGCGGGATCGGTGTCCACGCGCCCTTCGCGCTGGAGATAACGGAACAGCCCGCGCACAGCGGAGAGCTGGCGCTGCAGGGATCGTGGCGACAGGCCGCCGCGGTGGTCGCGGCTGATCCATGCCCGGACGTGATGGCTGCGCACGGCTTCCCAGGTCTCGACGTCGGCCTGCTCGAGGTAGGTCGCCAGCCCGCTCAGGTCACGGCCATAGTGCTGACGGGTCAGGGCGGCCAGGCGGCGTTCGTCGCGCAGATGGGCCTGGAAACCTTCAATGTCCGCCCACAGCCGTGCGCCGTCGGCCACCGTCAGTCCCCGGCGCTGGCCCGGCGCAGGACCCGGGCGGCCAGCGCGCCGAGCTGACCGAGAAATACCGTGCCCTGCTCGGCGTGATAGCGATGCGGGTCGCGACTGCCAATGGCGATGAAGCCGCGGATGGGCGGCTCGTCCATGGGGATGACCGCCACCGAGCCGAGCCCGTCGGTCTGGGGGTCAAAGATCAGTGCCAGGTGTTCCGCATCGAGGCCGCCCAGCACCGGCTGATTGCCGGGGAAGGCCGCCTCCAGCTGCAGCGCCCGGGCATCATCCGTGCCGATGATGGGGGCGCTGGCGGTGGCCAGGCTGTCATCGATCAGCAGGACCTGGACCACATCCGCCCTGAAGTCGTGGCGCAGTCCGTCGCGGATCGCCAGCAGCACGCCATCGAGGTCATCCGCGGCGAGCAGCTCAAGGGTGAAGCGGTGGATCTGCTCGACCAGCCGGTCGTTGTCGCGGGCCACCTGCAGCAGCTGGTCGAGGCGCTCGGCGAGGGCGTGGTTTTCTTCGCGCAGGATCGAGACCTGATATTCGATCAACGAGCGGGCGGCACCGCTTTCGTGGGGGACGTCGAGGGCTTTGAGCACCTCGGGGTGGCGTCGCAGCAGACCCGGGTCGGCGCGCAGGTAATCGAGCACCTGTGCCTCGTCGATGGGCTGCGCCGGCATCGCTGATTCACCCGTCTGACCGCTCATATCGCTCCTGTCGTCAGTCTGCCCTCGAACACATGCTGCGCCGGCCCGGTCATCCAGACCGGGTGACCCTCGCCGCGCCAGTGTATCACCAGCTCGCCGCCGGTCAGTGCAAGTCGGACCGTGGGGTCGAACCAGTCGTTGAGAATACCGGCCACCACCGCGGCACAGGCGCCGGTGCCGCAGGCCGGCGTCTCGCCCACGCCCCGTTCGACCACCCGCAGCTGTCCGCTGCCGCGGTCGTCGACCGCCAGAAAACCCGCGTTGACGTGGTTGGGGAAGCGCGGATGCGACACCAGCTGCGGGCCCAGGGTGGCCACCGGGGCCGTCTGGACGTCGTCAACCCGCAGCACCACGTGGGGGTTGCCCATGGACACCGCCGCCACCGAAAGGGTCTCACCCGCGACGGCCAGCGGGTAGCGGGCCTGGCGGCCGGGGGCGTCGAACGGGATGGCGGCCGGCTCGAGGATCGGCGCCCCCATATCGACCCGAACCCGATCGGCGTCGACCGCTTCCACCCGGGTCAGGCCGGCGTTGGTCTCCAGGCACAGGGCGTCGGCGTCGTGCAGCCCCTGGTCGCGCAGAAAGCGCGCCATGCAGCGCACGCCGTTGCCGCAGTGCTCCACCTCGGTGCCGTCGGCGTTCCAGATCCGGTAGCGGAAGTCGGCATCCGGACGGCGGGCGGCTGCGGCCATCAGTACCTGGTCGCAGCCAACGCCGTAGCGCCGGTCGGCAATGCGGCGGATCCATTCCGGTGTGGGCTGGATGGACTGACGGATGGCATCGAACACGACAAAGTCATTGCCGAGCCCCTGCAGCTTGGAAAAGGCCAGGCTCACGGCGACTCCAGCAGGTGCTCGCCCTGCCACAGCGCTTCGAGGGGCTCGCGTTCGCGGATCAGGTGCGCCTGGTCGCCGTCCACCAGCACTTCGGCCGGACGCGGCCGGGCGTTGTACTGCGAGGCCATGACGAAGCCGTAGGCGCCGGTGGCATGAATGGCCAGCAGCGTGCCCGGGCGCAGCGCCAGGGAGCGCTCGCTGCCGAGGGTGTCGGCGCTTTCGCAGACCGGCCCGACGATGTCGTAGAGGCGCGGATCGGTATCCACCGGCTCGGCGGTCTCGATGCGCTGCCAGGCGTTGTAGAGCGACGGGCGCAGCAGGTCGGTCATCGCCGCATCGACAATCGCGAAGTCGCGGTGGCCGGGCTTGAGGTATTCCACCCGGGTCAGGAGCAGACCCGCTTCGCCCACCAGCGCCCGGCCCGGTTCCATGAGCAGTTTCTGGCGCCGCCCGGCGAGCAGCGGGCCGAGGCGCTCGGCCAGCGCGGCGGGGGTCGGCGGCGTTTCGTCCTCGTAGCGGATGCCCAGACCGCCGCCGATATCCAGATGCGCCAGCGGGATGCCGTCGGCTTCCAGCCGGTCCACCAGGGCCAGGCTGCGCGACAGGGCATCCACCAGCGGTTCGAGCTCGGTGAGCTGCGAGCCGATGTGGAAATCCATCCCGGTCACCGCAATGCCCGGCAACGATGCGGCATGGTGATAGAGCCCTTCGGCGGCCTGGATGTCGATGCCGAACTTGTTTTCCTTGAGCCCCGTGGAGATGTAGGGATGGGTGCGGGCGTCGACATCGGGGTTGACCCGCAGCGACACCGGCGCGCGCTGCCCGCTGCGCACGGCGACCGCGTTGATCCGCTCGAGCTCGGCGGCGGATTCGATGTTGAACGCCAGAATGCCCGCCGCCAGCGCCTGCTCGATCTCGGCCTCGGTCTTGCCCACGCCCGAGAACACCACCCGCGCGGGATCGCCGCCGGCGCGCAGGACCCGCGCCAGCTCGCCGCCCGAGACGATGTCAAAACCGCTGCCAAGCCGCGCCAGCAGCTGCAGGATCGCCAGGCTGCCGTTGGCCTTCACGGCGTAGCAGATCTGATGATCAAAACCGGCAAAGGCCTGGTCATAGGCCCGCCAGGCCGACTCGATGGCGGCGCGTGAATAGACGTAGAGCGGCGTCCCGAAGCGCTCGGCGAGCGCCGGGGTGGGGCAGTCCTCGACGGCCAGGGTGGCGTCCGGGCGATGGATCACGATGCGGTCTCCGCGTCGGAGGCGGTGTCGGCCTCGGGCAGGTAGAGATCGCCCTTGACCCCGCAGCCGGTGAGCAGGATTAGCGTGATCAGGGCCAGACAAGGCAGGATACGTAGCGACATGCAGACTCGGGGTTTCATGTGGAACACCAGTATAGGGGGACACAGGCAATGGCGGAACAGCCGTTGGAGACCGTGGAAACAGCCGGCCCGGCGCCGGAATGCAGTGTCATCTGGCTGCACGGGCTGGGTGCCAGCGGCCATGACTTCGAGCCCATCGTCCCACAGCTGGGACTGCCGTCACCGGAGCTCGTGCGGTTCGTGTTTCCGCACGCGCCATCCCAGCCCGTGACGCTGAACGGCGGGCTGTCGATGCCGGCCTGGTACGACATCTACGGCCTGTCCGCGGGCACGCCGCAGGATGAGCCGGGTCTGGACGCCGCCGCCGGCTGGATCGAGGCCCTGATCCAGCGCGAAATCGCCCGCGGGATCCCACCCCAGCGTCTGGTGCTGGCCGGGTTCTCGCAGGGCGGTGCGCTGGCGCTGCATACCGGCCTGCGCTATGCCGAGGGCCTCGCGGGCATCATGGGGCTGTCCACCTATCTGCCGCTGGCCGATCACCTGGGTCAGGCCCGCGCCGCCGCCAACCGCGATACCCCGATCTTTCTGGCCCACGGCCATCACGACCCGGTGCTGGCGTATCGGCTGGGCACGGATTCGCGGGACGCCCTCGAGGCGCTGGGGTATCCCGTGGAGTGGCGCGACTACCCCATGGAGCACCAGGTCTGCATGGAAGAGATTGCCGACATCGGCGCCTGGCTGCGCCGGGTGCTGGCCCTCTAGCGGTCGCTGTCCTGGCCGAGCCGCCGGCGCGCGGCGGCCACCTGCCGGCGGACCTGCGCCGGGGCGGTCCCGCCGGTGTGATCGCGGGCCGCCAGCGAGCCCTCCAGGGTCAGCACGCCAAAGACATCCTCGCCGATGGCCGTTGAAAAGCCCTGCAGTTCGGCCAGCGACAGATCCGCCAGATCGCGGCCCTCGGCCACGCCATAGGCCACTGCCCTGCCGACGATTTCGTGGGCGTCGCGAAAGGCCACGCCCTGGCGCACCAGGTAGTCGGCCAGGTCGGTGGCCGTCGCGAAGCCTTCGCGGGCCGCCGCCCGGGTGCGCCCGCGATTGACCGTCAGCGCCGGCACCATGTCGGCAAACGCCCGTAGGCTGTCACGCAGCGCATCGGCGGCATCAAACAGCGGTTCCTTGTCTTCCTGGTTGTCGCGGTTGTAGGCAAGCGGCTGGCCCTTCATCAGGGTCAGCAGGGTGTGCAGGGCGCCCTGCACCCGGGCGCTCTTGCCGCGCACCAGTTCGGCCACATCGGGGTTCTTTTTCTGCGGCATGATCGAGCTGCCGGTGCAGAAGCGGTCGGGCAGATCGATGAAGCCGGTCAGCGGTGATGCCCAGATCACCAGCTCCTCGGCCATGCGCGACAGGTGGGTCATGGTCAGCGCCGCCGCCGAGACGAATTCAATGGCGAAGTCGCGATCCGAGACGGCATCCAGGGAATTGCGGGTGGGCGCATCAAAGCCGAGCGCCGCACAGGTCTGGTCGCGATCGATGGGAAAGGTCGTCCCCGCGAGCGCCGCCGAGCCCAGCGGCATTTCGTTGGCACGCCGCCGGACGTCGTGGAGCCGTGACTCGTCGCGCACCAGCATTTCGTACCAGGCCAGCATGTGATGGCCAAAGCTCACCGGCTGGGCCACCTGCAGATGGGTGAAGCCGGGCATGACGGTGTCCGCCTCGCGTTCGGCCAGATCCACCAGTCCCGCCTGAAAACGCCGCAGCAGGGCAAGGTTGCCGTCGATGACCGTGCGCAGCCAGAGGCGGATGTCGGTGGCGATCTGATCGTTGCGCGAGCGCCCGGTATGCAGCCGCTTGCCCGCCTCACCGATGCGGTCGGTGAGACGCGCCTCGATGTTCATGTGGACATCCTCGAGGGCCGGATCCCAGGGGAACCCGCCGGCCTCGATCTCGGCCTCGATGGCCTGTAACCCGGCGTCGATGGCCGCGCCGTCGTCCGCACTGATGATCCCGCAGTCCGCGAGCATTCTGGCGTGGGCGCGGGAGCCGCGGATGTCCTCGCGGTAGAGGCGTCGATCGTAGTGTTCGGAGGCGCTGAAGGCCGCCACGAAGGCGTCGGTCGCTTCGCTGAAACGACCACTCCAGAGACCCTTGGCGTCTGACTCGCTCATTGCCATCCATTCCTCTCGGCTGAGCGCGGCAGTATAGCAGCCGACCGGCCGCCTGCGCCGGATGCCCGGTCTGTGAACCGGTTGGCGAACGCCGCGGGCGCGGTTTTCCATGCTCGAGCCTCCACTTGATGAGCGCCCGGGAGGAACCGACATGATGAAGATTGTGATTGCCTGCGAGCAGCCCGCCCTGCGCGAGCGTCTGGCGCGACTCGCCGCCAACCGTTCGGGCTGGCGGATTGGCGGGGTTTTCGAGACCCCGGCGGACGCCCCGCCCAGTCACCGCCGTGACCCGGTGGATGCGGTGGTGCTGGGGGTGCGCGATGCCCGGCATCTGGCCGCGGCGGTGGCGCTGGCCAATGCCACGCCGGCCCCGGCGATCCTGCTGGCCTGCGAGATGACCGACCTCATCCTCCCGCAGCTTGAGGCCAGCGGAATCGACTACGTCCTGGACAGCGTCCAGCCGGCGCGTTTCGGGGCCGCCCTCGAGGCCGCCCGTCCCCTGAGCGCCGGCCAGATCGTCCGCCTCCAGGCCCCGGGCGCCGGTGACGAGCGCCGGCATATCCTCTGCCGCCGGCGCAACGGCCTGAGCCTGATTCCGGTGGATGACGTGCGCTGCTTTGTGGCCGATCACAAGTACGTCAGCGTGCAGCACGACGCCGGTGAGGATCTGATCGAAGAGTCGCTGTGCGGTCTCGAGGCGGAGTTCGGGCAACGCTTTCTGCGGGTGCACCGCAGTGCCCTGGTGGCCCGGGACGCCCTGCGGGGGCTGGAGAAGGACGTCGAGGGTCGCACCCTCGCCCGGGTGGAGGGTAGCGACGAGACCCTGCCGGTCAGCCGGCGCCGCCTGCCCACGGTCCGGCGCTGGATGCGGGGCGCGGCGGCGCCGGGGTGATGCTTTGCGTGGGGGCGATCAGGCGGTATCGTTGCGCATTATCGCAACTGACCGCCCGGCTCGCCCCGGGTCCACGCATTCATGTCCATCACCCATCTGCGCATCGCCACCCGTCGTAGTCCACTGGCCATCTGGCAGGCCGAGCACGTGGCTGAGCGCCTGCGGGCCCGTCATCCGGGGCTCGAGGTCGAGCTGGTCCGCTTGTCCACCCGCGGCGACGAAATCACCGATCGGCCGCTGATGGCGGTGGGCGGCAAGGCCCTGTTCGTCAAGGCGCTCGAGGAGGGCATGCTGGCGGGCAAGGCCGACATCGCCGTGCATTCCATGAAAGACATCCCCGCGGAGGTCCCGGATGAATTCCGGGTGCCGGTGATCCTCGCCCGTGATGACCCCTTCGACGCCTTTGTCTCGCGCCACTACGGTGCCCTTGGTGAACTGCCCACCGGCGGCTGCGTGGGCACGGCAAGCCTGCGCCGCGAGTGTCAGATCCGCGCCCGACGCCCGGACCTGACGGTGACGTCGCTGCGCGGCAACGTCCAGACCCGGCTCGGCAAGCTCGATGCCGGCGAATTCGATGCCATCGTGCTGGCCGCCTCCGGCCTGCGGCGACTGGGCATGGCCGATCAGATCACCCGGGCGATGCCCGCCGAGGAAAGCCTGCCGGCGGTGGGTCAGGGGGCGCTGGCCATTGAGTGCCGCGCTGACGATCCCGAGGTGGAGGCGTTGATCCGCGATCTCGACGACCCGGACAGCCACGACCGGGTGGCGGCGGAGCGCGCGGTCAATGCCCGGCTGGAGGGCAGCTGCCATGTCCCGCTGGCCGCCTATGCGGTGCTGGAGGCCGACGACCTGTGGCTGCGCGCCCTGGTGGCCAGCCGCGATGGCCGCCAGGTGCTGCGTGCCGAGGGCCGCGCGCCCCGCCACGGGGCCGAGGCCCTGGGCAATACGGTTGCCGGGGACCTGCTCGCGCAGGGGGCCGGCGAGATCCTCGCCGATATTCAGTGACCACCGCAGACGCCCTGGCCGGCCGCCGGATCCTGGTGACCCGGCCCGAGGGCCAGGCCGACGGGCTGATCCACTGCCTTGAGGCCGCCGGCGCCGCGGTCCTGCACCGCCCCACCCTGCAGATCGTTGCCCTCGCGCCGGCGCTGCCGGCCATCCCCCGTGTGGACTGGCTCGTGTTCACCAGTCCCAACGCCGTGTGGCATGGCGTCGGCCGGCTGCCGACGGAGCGGCGCGGAGACGCCCGCGTGGCCGCCGTCGGCCCGGGTACCGCCACCGCCGCGCGGCGCCAGGGGCTGGCGGTCAATGCCGCGCCCCAGTCGGGTGGTGGCGCGGATGACCTGTTGGCTGAAGCGGCGTTCGATGCCGGCGCCGGTGCCCGGGTGCTGATCATTCGTGGCGAAGGCGGACGCCGCCGTCTGCCGGAGGCGCTGCGCGAGCGCGGCGCCACGGTGGACGAGTGGGTGGTCTACCGGCGCGAGGTGCCGGACGGTGGACTGGCCATTCCCCGGGAGTGGCAGGCCCGGCCGCTTGACTGCACAATTGTGACAAGCACCAGTGGCCTGTCGGGCCTGCTCGGCATGGCGGGGTCAGGCGCGCTAGAGTGGTTGCAGAAAAGCCGACTGGTCACCGTGAGCGAGCGCATCGCGATGGCCGCCGTCCGCGCGGGATGGGATGCCCCCGGCATTGCCGCTGGCGCGGACGATCAGGCAATTACACGGGCGGTGTGTGCCGCGCTGCAGAGAGAGAGCGATGAGCAAGACAGACAAGGACGCACAGAAGGCCCTCGAGACGACCCCGGGCGATGACGGCCCGGCGCCGGATGATGCCTCGACGGCGGCCCCGGCCGAACCCGCGGCACCGGCGACGGGGCGCGGGCCCGGTCGGCTTGCGTTGGTCGTGGCCCTGCTGGTCGCGCTGCTCGTGGCGGCGGCCGGGGGGTATCTCATCTGGCAGATGCAGCAGCTTGCCGACGCTCAGGCCGACCTCGCCGCCCGCAGCGAACTCGAGACCCTGCGCGACGATCAGCAGACCGCCCTGGGCGAGCTCAACGGCCGCGTCACCAACCTCAACGAACAGCTCGAATCGCGCCTGCAGTCGCTGGCCCAGCTCGAAAACCGCATGGCCGATCAGGTCAGCGCCCGCCGCGAACTGGCCGACCGGGTGGATCAGCTCTACCGCCGGATGAACTCCGAGACCGATGACTGGCGCATTGCCGAGGCCGGCTATCTGGCCCGTATGGCCGTGCATCGCGTGCGCTTCAACGGCGATATCGCCGGTGCCCTCGAGGCGCTGGAGGCCGCCGATGTCCTGCTCTCCGGCCTGGGCGGCGTGGGCATCGACCGGCGTGAGGCGATTGGCCGTGCCGTCGATCAGCTGCTGGACGTCGAGCGGATCGATCAGGTGGCCATCAACCGCGGGCTCGACCGGGTGGCGGATCAGCTCGGCTCGCTGCCACTGGCCGCCGGTATCCAGCGCTTCGAGACCGCCGACACCACCGCCGGGGCGCGGAGCGATGCGCCGGCGGGGGGCTGGCAGGCACGCCTGGATCGTGCCGGCGACCGGCTCATGACGGGGCTCAGCGAGCTGGTCACCGTCAGCCGCGACCGCCAGGTCGAGCCGCTGCCCGAGCCGGAGTCCCGGTTCCTGCTGCAGCAGAACCTGCGCCTGCAGATCGAGTCGGCGCGACTGGCGGCCCTGCGGGGCGAGCCCGCCACCTATGACAACGCCCTCAAGCGCATCGACGACTGGGTGAGCGCCTACTTTGATTCCAGCGCCGAGTCGGTGAGCGCGGTCCGCGAGCGCCTCGCGGATCTGATGGACGAGCCCGTAAAGGTTGAGCGGCCCGCCATCGGCGAGACCCTCGCCCCCGTGCTCAATGACGGTGGCCAGTCATGATCCGCCGGCTCATCCTTCTGGTCCTGCTGCTGCTGGCCAGCGTGTCGGCGGCGCAGTGGTTCGCCAACGAAGGCGGCTTTCTGATGCTCCGGGTGGGCGAATGGACCATCCAGACCAGCCTGTTCGTGGCGGTGCTCGCCTTCATTGCCCTGTGGGCGGCGGTGACTCTGGCGGTGGGGCTGCTGCGGCGGACGCTCCGGGCCCCCGGTCAGGTGCGCGAGCGGCTCGCCAGCCGGCGCACGCACCGGGCCCAGCGCGAGCTGATCGATGGACTGATCGAGCTGGCCGAAGGGCGCTATGCCCAGGCCGAGCGCCATCTCGAGGGCACCAGTGGTTTTTCGCAGCAGCCGCTCATGCACCATCTGCTCGCGGCGATCGCCGCCCAGCGCCGTGGCGAGTGGCAGCGCCGGGACGACCTGCTGGTGGCGGCCGATTCGGCCAATCCACGGGCACGGCTGGCGGTGGGCCTGCTGCAGGCCCAGCTACAGGTCGATGCCGAGCAGTGGGAACAGGCCCTGGCAACACTGGGCTGGCTGCGCGAGAAAGCGCCCCGCAACCACCGCGTGCTCATGCTGCAGGCACGCGCCATGCGCGCGGTAGAGGACTTTGCCGGATTGATGGATCTGCTGCCGGACCTGCGCCGTGAGCAGTCCCTGCCCAGTGCCGAGCTCACCGCCATCGAACAGCGGGCCCTGGACGAGCGGATCAATGCCCTGGGCGCCTCGGCCAATGCCGACAGCCTGGGGCGCATCTGGAAGTCGCTGCCCAAGAGCCGGCGCCGCGATCCGGTCCTGCAGGCCCGCTACGCGCGGGCGCTGATCGACGCCGACTGCCCGGTCACCGCCGAGCGCCAGCTGCGCCGCTGGCTGCGCCAGCGCTGGGAGCCGATGCTGGTGGAAGTCTACGGCGAGCTGCCCCTGCCCGCCGAGCGGGTCTACAACCGCCTCACCGGATGGCTCAACGAGCGCCCCGACGATCCGGCGCTGCTCTATGCGGCGGCCCGTCAGGCGGCCCGCGCGAAAGACTGGGGACCGGCCCGGCGGCACCTTGAGGCGGCCGTCGCCCGCGATGACAATCCGACCACGGCGCGGCTGCTTGCCGAGCTCTACGAGCGCCTCGGCGAGCATGACCGCGCCCGCCAGGCCTATCGCCAGGCCCTAGGCCTGGACCCGATCGGCAACAGCCTGCCGCGGATGGACGCCCCGAGCGATTAGGCCCGCAGGATGATCGAGCCGCTGCTCCGGCGCGATTCCAGGCGCTGATGGGCCGCACCCGCCTCGGCCAGCGGCCATTCGCTGTCGATGTGGATCTGCAGGTCGCCGGCGACGACGCGGGCGAACAGGGCGTCGGCCGCCGCCTGCAGTTCGGCCGGGGTGCCGATGTAGTCGAACAGCGACGGCCGGGTCAGAAACAGCGATCCCCCCGCCGCCAGCTGGCCCACCTCGATGGCGGGCGGTGCGCCGGATGACTGGCCAAAGCTGACCAGCAATCCCCGCTTGGCGAGACAGGCCAGGGATGCCGTCAGGGTATCCGCACCCACCGAGTCATAGACCACCTGCACGCCCTCGCCGCCGGTGAGGGCCTGGACCCGTTCGCTGACCGACTCGTCGCGGTAGAGCACCGGATGGTGGCAGCCATGGGCGCGGGCCTGCTCGGCCTTCTCCGCGCTGCCCACGGTGCCGATCACGGTGGCCCCGAGGTGATGGGCCCACTGACAGAGCAGCAGCCCGACACCGCCCGCCGCGGCGTGGATCAGGACCCGATCCCCCGGTCCCACGGCGTGGACCCGTTCGAGCAGCATGTGCGCGGTCATGCCCTTGAGCATCATGGCCGCGGCCCGCTCGCTGGTGATGGCCGCCGGCAGTGCCACCACCCGATCGGCGCTGATCACCCGTTCGCGGGCATAGGCCCCTGGCGGACCACCGACATAGGCCACGCGCTGGCCGGGTGTCAGCGTGTCGACGCCGTCGCCCACGGCCAGCACCTCGCCGGCGGCTTCCAGCCCCGGCGTAAAGGGCATCTGCGCGGGCCGGTAGAGCCCGGTGCGGAAGTAGACATCGATGTAGTTGACGCCGATATGGGTCTGGCGGATGAGGACCTCGCCGGGACCGGGCGTGATAGCGGCGGTCTCGGCAAGCCGTAGCTCGTCGGGGCCGCCGAAGGATTCAATGCGGATGGCCTGGTTCATGCCGGACTCCCGTCTTTGCCGCCCTCGATACCGGCTTCGACGCCGGCCAGGGCCGTGAGGTTGACGACGCCCCGCACCGTCACCGACGGCGTGAGGATGTGGGCTGGCTTGGCCATGCCCAGCACGATGGGACCGATCGACACGGCGTCGGTGACGGTCTTGAGCAGATTGAAGGCGATATTGGCCGCATCCAGCGTGGGCATGATCAGCAGGTTGGCCTCGCCCTCGAGCCGCGAGTTGGGAAAGATGCGTCGGCGGATTTCCTCATTGAGGGCGGCATCGCCATGCATCTCGCCCTCGACCTCCAGTGAAGGATCGCGGAGCTGGACCTGATGGAGGGCCTCGCGCATCTTGGCGGCCTCGGCATCGTCCGAGGTGCCGAAGTTGCTGTGCGAGAGCATCGCCACCTTGGGCACCATGCCGAAGCGCCGGATCTCATCGGCGGCGAGGGTGGTCATCTCCGCGAGCTGATCGGCGCTGGGGTGGTGATTGACGTAGGTGTCACACAGAAACAGCGTGCCCTTGGGGGTGATGATGGCGTTCATCGCCGCCAGATTGGCCACCCCTTCGCGCCGGCCGATGACCTCGGTGACATAGTCGAGCTGGCGGTGGTACTTGCCCACCGCGCCCGAGAGCATGGCGTCGGCCTCGCCCCGGTGCACCATCAGCGAGGCGATCACGGTGTTGCGCGTGCGCACGATCTGGCGGGCCCGGTCGGGGGTGACGCCGCGCCGCTCCATGAGCGAGTGATAGAGCTGCCAGTAGGCCTTGAAGCGCGGATCGTCCTCGGGGTCCACCAGCTCGAAGTCGTCATCGACGGCGAGCCGCAGGCCCAGGCGCTGGATGCGCATTTTGACCACCCGGCGGCGGCCGATGACGATGGGCTTCGCCAGACCATCGTCCACCACCAGCTGCACCGCCTGGAGGATGCGCTCGTCCTCGCCGTCGCCGTACGCCACCCGGCGCGGGTTCTGACTGGCGCGCTCGAAGATCGGCTTCATGAGCAGGCCCGACTGGAAGACATAGTTCGACAGCCGGCGGCGGTAGGCGGCGAAATCCTCGATGGGTCGGGTGGCCACCCCGCTTTCCATGGCGGCGCGGGCCACTTCGGGGGCGATGCGCGTGATCAGGCGCGGATCGAAGGGCTTGGGGATCAGGTATTCGGGGCCGAACGACAGCGGTCTGCCGCCATACGCCGCGCGCACCACATCCGAGGATTCCATGGTGGCCAGATCCGCGATGGCGCGCACGCAGGCCTTTTTCATTTCGTCGTTGATGGTGGTCGCGCCCACGTCCAGCGCGCCGCGGAAGATGAACGGAAAGCACAGGACGTTGTTGACCTGATTGGGGTAATCCGAGCGCCCGGTGGAGATGATGGCGTCGGGCCGGGCGTCGAGGGCGTCCTCGGGCAGAATCTCGGGGGTGGGGTTGGCCAGCGCCATGATCATGGGCTTGTCCGCCATGCGCTTGACCATCGCCGGCGTCAGCACGCCCGGGGCGGACAGCCCCAGAAAGATATCCGCGCCATCGATGGCCTCGCCCAGGGTGCGGGCGTCGGTGTCGCTGGCGTAGACCCCCTTGCGCGCATCCATGTACTCGGTCCGGCCCTTGTAGATCACGCCCTGCCGGTCGGTGGCGATGACGTTGGCCGGGTTGAGGCCCATCGACACCAGCAGATCCAGGCAGGCCACCGCCGAGGCCCCGGCGCCGGAAGTCACCAGCTTGATGTCCTCGAAGCGCTTGCCCACCAGGCGCAGGCCGTTATAGATGGCGGCGGCGGCGGTAATGGCCGTGCCGTGCTGGTCGTCGTGGAAGACCGGGATGTTCATGCGCTCGCGCAGCTGGGCCTCGACTTCGAAGCACTCCGGCGCCTTGATGTCTTCGAGGTTGATGGCGCCGAAGGTCGGCTCGAGCCGGGCGATGGTCTCCACCAGCTGACCGGCGTCGGTTTCGTCGATTTCGATGTCGAAGACGTCGATGCCGGCGAACTTCTTGAACAGGACGCCCTTGCCCTCCATGACCGGTTTGGAGGCGAGGGGGCCGATCGCCCCCAGCCCCAGCACCGCCGTGCCGTTGGTGATGACGCCCACTAGGTTGCCGCGGGCGGTGACATTGGCGGCTTCGCGCTCGTTCTCGACAATCGCCTCGCAGGCGGCGGCCACGCCCGGGCTGTAGGCCAGGGCCAGATCGCGCTGGTTGGCCAGCGGCTTGGTGGGGGAGACCGTGATTTTCCCCGGCGTCGGGTTGCGATGGTAGTCGAGCGCGTTCTGTTTAAAGTCCTCAGCCATGGCGGTCTCTCTGCGTGGTCAGGGGTGGGGTTGGGTCACGAAATCGTTCAGCTCATCGGTGAAGCGCTGCGGCGCCTCGGCATGCAGCCAGTGGCCGACGCCGGGATAGCTCACCACGTCGGCGGCCGGAAAATGGCGGGCGATCGCGGCGCGCCCGGCGCGATCGACATAGTCGGACGCCCCACCGTGGACGAAGCGCACCGGCGGCTCCGTCAGGGTGCCCAGGCCTTCCGGCCAGCCCTGGATGACCGGCAGTTGCTCGGCCAGCGTGGCGAGCGGAATGCGCCACACCCACTGCGCGCCCCGACGCTGCAGGTTGGTGAGCAGAAACTGCCGGATCATGGGGTGACTGACCTCGGTGGCCAGCTGCGCATCCACCGCGCCGCGATCCGGCGCCGCCGCCAGATCGATGGCCTGCATGGCACGGATCAGCCCGCCGTGCTCGGCTTCATGGTCGTAGGCCATGGGGGCGATATCCACCACCATCAGGCGGCGCAGCCGGTCCGGCCGGGTCAGGGCCAGCGCCATCGCCACCTTGCCGCCCATGCTGTGGCCCATGATGTCGGCCTGTTCAATGCCTCGTGCCTCCAGCAGGGCGACGACGTCGGCGGCCATGGCGCGATAATCCATGCCCGGGTAATGCGGGGACTGGCCGTGGTTGCGCAGATCGGGGCGCAGCACCCGATGGCCCGCCTCGAAGGATCGGGCGATGCCGCGCCAGTTGTTACCCGAGCCGTACAGGCCGTGGAGCATGACTAGTGCCGGGCCGTCACCCCCTTCGGCACAGTGCAGTTCCACCGCATCCGTCATTGCAGGCGCTCTTGGGCATTCGAGGCGACATGCCGCAGTGCCTGCAGCGCGACGCCGAACATGGCGCTGTCGGGCTGGGCGCTGGCCCGGATCTGATCGGTGATCTGGCGCAGATAGTCGACCCGGTTGCCCTCGCCAGCGAGTCCGTCCTCCACCCGGCTGGCCGCCGTGCCGTCACCGGTATGCCGGAGGATGGCTTCGGTGACCCGGCGGTGTTCCTCGTGCAGCGACTCCATGAGCCCGATCCGGTAGCGCGCCTGCCAGTCGTCCTCGGGCTGGAACCGGTCAATGGCCGCCTGCAGGTCACTGAGCGCCAGATGGTCGCTGGCCTGGAAATGCACGCGGGCCGCCTCGGTCAGTTCGGTGTCGGCGACGCAGGCCGCGGCATGGATATCGAGCGCGGGATAGAGCCGCGGCAGACGGCTCAGGCGCTCGGCCAGGGGTGCCGGGACGCCGGCCTCGACATGCCGGTCGCGTGCCGCGGCCAGCTGCCCGGCGGCGGTTTCGGTCAGCAGCGTCGGCAGGGCCTCGTCGAGGCGGGCGACCGCCTGCTGCATCGGCGCCATACCGGCCCCGGCGTCACTGCCGCCGCCGCCCGGATGACGGAGCAGCCAGCGCGTGGCCTGCTCCTGCAGGGCGCGGATGCTGTGCAGTGCGGACTGCTGATGCTGGATGGCCACCGCGTCACCCAGTCCGTTCACTTCGTGCCACAGCCCGCGCAGACCGTAGATGTCACGGGCCGCCAGATAGGCCCGCACCGCCTCGGCGGTATCGGCGCCGGTCGCTTCGGTCATGCGCATCAAAAACGTCGCCCCCATGCGGTTGAGCACATGATTGGCGAGGTGGGTGGCGATGATCTCGCGGCGCAGCGGGTGCTGGTCGATGCGTGTCGCAAAGCGCTCGCGCAGGGGCGCGGGGAAATACCCCACCAGTTCGTGAAGGTTTTCCTCGCCCTGCACCAGCGGCGAGTCGAGCAGCTCCTCGAAGCTGCGGATCTTGGTGTACGACAGCAGTATCGCCAGCTCGGGACGGGTCAGTCCGCGCCTCTGGCGAGCCCGCTCGGCGAGGCCCTCATCATCGGGCAGCTGCTCCACCGCCCGGTCCAGCCGGCCCTCGCGCTCGAGCCGGCGCATGCAGCGATCCTGCTCCGCCAGCCGTGCCGCCGCCCGATCCTGCATCAGGCTGATGGCCTGGGTCTGGCGGTCGTTATTGGCCAGCACGTGCGCGGCGACGGCATCGGTCATTTCGACCAGCAGCTGGTTGCGCTGCTTGACGGTGAGGTCGCCATCATCGACGCCGCCGTTCATGAGGATCTTGATGTTGACCTCATGATCGGAGCAGTCCACGCCACCGGAGTTGTCGATGGCGTCGTTGTTGATCCGCCCGCCGGCCAGGGCGAACGCGACCCGACCCAGGGGCGTCACCCCCAGGTTGCCGCCTTCGCCGATCACCGCGCAGCGCAGATCTTCGGCATCCGCCCGCAGGGCATCGTTGGCCTTGTCGCCCACCTCGGCATGACTCTCGGCCCGGGCCTTGACGTAGGTGCCGATCCCGCCGTTCCAGAGCAGGTCCACCGGTGCGCGCAGGATGGCGGCGATCAGGTCGGTGGGCGTCAGGCGCTGCTGCTCGACGCCGAGGGCCCGGCGGGCCGGTTCCGGCAGGGTGATGGACTTGGCGCTGCGCGGCCAGACGCCGCCGCCTTCGGAGATCAGCGCGGTGTCATAATCCGCCCAGCTGGAGGGGCCAAGGCCGAACAGCCGCTCCCGCTCGGCGTAACTGCGCTCGGGGTCCGGGTCGGGGTCAATGAATACATGGCGGTGATCGAAGGCGGCGATCAGCCGGGTGGTCCGTGACTGGAGCATGCCGTTGCCGAACACATCCCCCGACATGTCGCCGACGCCGACGACGCTGAACGGCTCGATCTGGATGTTGCGGCCGGCTTCGCGGAAATGCCGCTGGACCGCCACCCAGGCCCCGCGGGCGGTGATGCCCATGGCCTTGTGGTCGTAACCGGTGGAGCCACCCGAGGCGAAGGCGTCATGCAGCCAGAAGCCGTACTCGTCGGCGATGGCGTTGGCGTCATCCGAGAAAGTCGCGGTGCCCTTGTCGGCGGCCACCACCAGATAGGGATCGTCATCGTCGTGGCGGACCACCTGTGCCGGCGGCTGGACGACGTCATCGACGATATTGTCGGTCACATCCAGCAGCGCGCGGATGAACAGCCGGTAGCAGGCGAGCACCTCGTCGCGCTGGGCCTGACGCTCACGGGGCAGGCGCTTGCAGACAAAACCGCCCTTGGCGCCCACCGGGACGATGAGGGCGTTCTTGACCATCTGGGCTTTCATCAGGCCGAGGATTTCGGTGCGGTAGTCCTCGCGCCGCTCCGACCAGCGCAGTCCGCCCCGGGCCACCTTGCCGCCGCGCAGGTGCACGCCCTCGACCCGGGGTGAGCTGACGAAGATCTCGAACGCCGGGACCGGCTTGGGAACACCGGGGATCCGCTCGGGCCGCAGCTTGAGGGCCAGGCTGGGATGCGGCCGGCCCCGGGCGTCGCGCCGGAAGAAGCTGGTCCGCAGCGTCGCCAGCATGGCATCGCGCAGGCGCCGCAGGATGCGGTCATCATCCAGGCTCTGCACCGCCTCGAGCTGCGCATCCAGCTCGTCGGCCAGGCGGCCGGCGCGCCCGGCGTCGGCGTGATCCGGGTCGAACCGCGCCCTGAACAGCTTGATCAGGCCGCTGGCGATGGCTGGATGATCGGCAAGGGTGGACTCCATATAGGGCTGGCTGTAGGCCATCCCTGCCTGGCGCAGGTACTGGGCGTAGGCCCGCAGGATACAAATCTCCCGCCAGGTCAGACCGGCCAGCAGGATCAGTCGGTTGAAGCCGTCGTCATCGGTTTCGCGTCGCCAGATGGCGGCGAAACCCGACTGGAAGGCGTCGCGCAGCTGGCCCGTATCAAGGTCAAGTTCGGGATCGTGACTCAGGCCGAAGTCATGGATCCAGCATGGTCCGGCTCCCTCCGGACGGATGCCGTAGGGGCGCTCGTCGATCACCCGCACGCCCATGTTCTCGAGCACCGGCAGCACGTCGGACAGGCTCATGGGCTGGCCGGCGTGATAGAGCTTCAGCCGCAGGCTCCCCACCGGTGCCTCGAGCGGGCGGTACAGGCTGATCACCAGGCCGTCGCCGGCCTCCAGGGTCTCGAGGCGTTCGATGTCCTGGGTGGCGGTGCCGGGCGGCGTGTCCTCGCGATAGGCGGCGCTGAACGCGTCGCGATAGCGGTGATGGAGCTGCGTGCCGCGGGCCTCGCCGCAGTGCTCGAGCAGCGTCTGTGCCAGATCGTCCGACCAGGACCGGGTGGTGGCCGCCAGACGTGCCTCGAGGGCGTCGGTGTCCACGGTCTGGGCCTCGGTGCCGCGGAAGTGGATGATGAAGTGGATGCGGGCAAGCACCGCCTCGGAGAGCTGTACGGTGAACTCGGAGTGTGCCCCGTCGAACGCCTCCATGAGGATCTGCTGCATGCGCTGCCGCGTCGCCGTGTCATAGCGGTCCCGTGGGGCATAGACCAGGCACGAGACGAACCGCCCGAAGCGGTCGTGACGCGTGAACAGGCGCACCCGCTGGCGCTCCTGCAGCTGCAGGATGCCCAGGGCCGTCTCATAGAGCGTCTGCGAGTCGATCTCGAAGAGCTCGTCGCGGGGATAGGTCTCGAGGATGTGCACCAGGGCCTTGCCGGCATGGCTGTTGGCGCGCAGCCCGGCGCGCTCGAGCACCGCCGCCACCTTGCGCCGCAGCAGCGGGATGTTGCGCGGATTGCGGCTGTAGGCGCCTGAGGTGTAGAGCCCCAGAAAGCGGTGTTCGCCGATCACCTCGCCCCGGGTGTTGAAGCGCTTGATGCCGATGGTGTCCATGTAGCCATGGCGATGGACGGTGGCGCGGTGGCTGGATTTGGTCAGGATCAGCGGGTCGGGGTCGCTGGCCTGCTCGCGCATCGCCGGCGGTAGCGCCTCGAAGCTGCTCGACAGCCGTTCGGCGTTGCGGGCGGGCCGCAGCAGCCCCAGGCCGGTGTCCTGCACCGCCTCCAGCCGCAGGCTGTCGTTGCCGCGCCTGAGATCGTAGCGGCGGTAGCCGAGAAACGTGAAATGGTCATCGAGCATCCATTCCAGAAAGGCATCGATCTCGGCGGGGTAGTCGTCGTCGGCGGCCGGTGCGCGGCGCTTGAGTGACCGGCGCGCCTGCTCGGCCTGGTGGCGCATGGCCTGCCAGTCGGCCACCGCCACCTCGACATCGCGCAGGGTGTCCCGCACCGCCGCCTCAAGGGCGTCCAGCGGCGCATCACCGGCCTGGCGATCCACCTCGATATGGATCCAGGCCTCGGGCTCGCCGTCACTGCTGGAGCGGTCGCTCACCGCGGCGACGTGGCCACCGGCGTCGCGCGCGATCTCGAGCACCGGATGGCTGATCAGGTGGATCATCAGACCCTGCTCGTTCATCGCCATGGACAGTGAGTCCACGAGGAAGGGCTGATCGTCGGCGACGATCTGGACCACGCTGTGGGTGGACTCCCAGCCATCCTGTTCCGGGTCGGGGTTGTAGACGCGCAGCGCAACCTCGCCGCGGGGCCGCTGATAGCCCAGTCGCCAGTGCGACAGCGCCAGCCCGTAGAGGCTGCCCGGCGCCCGCGCGGTCAGGTCTTCGGTGGCCATGCTGGCGTAGTAGCAGTCGATGAAGCGGTGGATGATCGCCTGATCCGCCTCGGACCAGCGCTGATCCGCCAGCTGCTCCAGCGCGTCCAGCTGGCGCTGGCGTGTCTTGTCGGCCGCGTGATTCATCGGCTTGCGCACTCCTCCAGTCGCAGGGCAACTCCCGCCATGTTGTAACCTACGCCCGAACCCACCAGTGTGACCAGATCTCCCGGCCCGGTCAGGCCGTTTTCGATGAGATGATCGAGGGCGATGGGCAGGCAGGCCGAGCCGGTGTAGCCGTAGCGGTCCATCAGCGCGGGCGCCCGCTGGGGCGGGATGCCCACGGTCTGGCAGGCTTCGCGGATGCTGGCCGCGTTGATCTGAGTGAAGATCGCCTGATCGATGGCGGATGGGGTGAACCCGCCCTGCCGGGCGAGCCGGCGCATCACCAGCGGCCAGCCCTCGGCGTTGATGGCCGGGGGATAGCGGCGATGCACCTGCACCCGGGTGCGCCCGGCGGCCACCGCGTCATGGCTGGCCGGCTCGGCGGTGCCCCCGGCGGCGATGTTCCAGTGATCGGCATAGCGGCCGTCCGCATGGAAGGCGCTGGTGATGATGCCGTCGCCGTCGGTGGGCGCGAGCAGTGCCGCGCCGGCGCCGTCGCCATAGAAAAACACCATCGGATCGGCGGGATCGGCGAGGCGCTGCATCATGTAGGCGCCGATCACCAGGATGCGCCGCAGTGCCGGGTTGGTGGCCATCAGGCCGGTGGCGGCGGCCAGTGCCGTGGGGAACGAGGCGCAGGCACAGCCGATATCGAGGGTGCCGGCCGGGTGGGCGCCCAGCTTGGCCTGAACGATCACGCTGGTGGCCGGGGTGATGCGATCGGGGGTGTCGGTGCCGAGGATGATCAGGTCCAGCTCGTCAGCCCGCCACCCGGCCCGCGCCAGGGCCTGCTGTGCCGCGGCGACGGCAAGGTCCGAAGTAACCTGCCCGGGCGCCGCCCGGTAGCGCTGGCGGATGCCCGAGCTGGCCTCGAAGCGCTCGACGCTGTCGGCCTGGCCGGTTGCGGCCAGTTCGGTCCGCAGCTCGTCGTTGCTCACAAGGCGCTCGGGAAGGTAGCGCCCGGTGGCAACGACGGCGGCGGACCGGTTCATCGTGGGTCAGCGTTTCTTTTTGGGTATGTACAGATCCGTCAGCGTGCCGGCGGCCGCCTCGGCGGCCATGCCCACCGTCTCGGAGATGGTCGGGTGCGGGTGGATGGTCAGGCCGATGTCGTGCATGTCGGCGCCCATCTCGATGGCGAGGCCCACTTCGGCGATCAGATCACCGGCGTTGGGCCCGACGATGCCGGCGCCCACTACGCGCTCGGTGTCGCGCTCGAAGATGAGCTTGGTGATGCCTTCGTCCCGGCCCAGCGACAGTGACCGGCCATTGGCGGCCCAGGGGAAGCTGCCCACCTCGACATCCATGCCCTCGGCCTTGGCCTGCTCCTGGGTGACGCCCACCCAGGCGACCTCGGGGTCGGTATAGGCCACCGACGGGATGACCCGGGCGTCAAAGGCGCTTTTCTCGCCGGCGGCGACCTCGGCGGCCACCTTGCCCTCGTGAACCGCCTTGTGGGCGAGCATCGGCTGACCGATCAGATCGCCGATGGCGAAGATGTGACCGACCCGGGTGCGCATCTGGTCGTCCGCCGGGATGCAGCCGTTGTCCATCAGCTCGAGGCTGGTGGCTTCCAGGTTGAGCCGGTCGGTGTTGGGCCGCCGCCCCACCGAGACCAGCACCCGGTCGAAACGGTCCTCGGCCGGCGCCTTGCCGCCCTCGAACTCGACGCTGACGCCGTCATCGTCGGGCTTGAGCGCCGTCACCTTCGTATTGAGGAAGATGTTCGCGTAGCGCTTGTCGATGATCTTGCGGAACGGCTTGACGATGTCCGGATCGGCCCCCGCCATCAGGCGGTCGGCCAGCTCGACCACGGTGATTTCGCTGCCGAGGGCATGATAGACCGAGGCCATTTCCAGGCCGATGATGCCGCCACCGACGACGAGCATGCGCTTGGGCACCTCCTCGAGCTTGAGGGCGTCGGTGGAGTCCATGACCCGCGGGTGGTCCAGGTCAAAGCCCGGTGGCGCGATGGGCCGCGAGCCCGCGGCGATGATCACGTTGCGATAGCTGATCGAGCGCTCACCATCGGCGGTGTCGACCTTGACGTTATAATCATCGACGAACTGCGCCGGTCCGTGGACGGTTTCGACATTCCGCTGCTTGGCGAGCCCGACCAGACCGCCGGTGAGCTTGCCGACCACGCTCGATTTCCAGGATTCGAGCTTTTTCAGATCGATTTTCGGCTCGCCGAACTCGATGCCGTTGTCGGCAAAGAACGCCGCGTCGTCGATGACCTTGGCGGCATGCAGCAGCGCTTTCGATGGGATGCAGCCCACGTTCAGGCAGACCCCGCCCAGGCTTGGATAACGCTCGACCATAATGGTCTTCAGCCCCAGGTCCGCGGCCCGGAAGGCGGCGCTGTAGCCGCCCGGCCCGGCGCCCACCACCAGCACGTCACAGTCCGGCGAATCGGGCGCGGCCTGATTGGCGGCGGTTGCCGCAGGGGCGGCGGCCGGTGCCGGCTCGGAGGCGGCGGCGGGTGTTTCGCTGGCGGTCTCCGCCGGAGCGGCTGCGCCGCTGTCGGCGCCGCCACCGGCATCATCCGCCTCAGCGCCGGCAGCACCGTCGGCGGGCACCGCCATGGCGATCACATCGCCCTCGGCGACCTTATCGCCGACACTGACCGTCACCGACTCGATCCGCCCGTCGAAGGGCGCCGGCACTTCCATGGTGGCCTTGTCGCTCTCGAGGGTGATGAGCGAGCTCTCGGCCTCCACGGTATCGCCGGGGCCGACCAGCACCTCGATGATCTCGACCGCGTCGAAGTCGCCGATATCCGGGACGCGGACTTCCTTGGCTTGTGACATGAATCGCGATCCTTTCAGGTTTACAGGATGAGGCGGCGCAGATCGCCGAGCACACCCGTCAGATAAGTGGTGAAGCGGGCGGCCGCGGCGCCGTCGATGACCCGATGGTCATAGGAAAGGCTCAGCGGCAGCATCAGCCGGGGGACGAACTGGCTGCCGTCCCAGACCGGCTTGGTGGCGGTCTTGGACACGCCGAGGATCGCCACCTCGGGGGCATTGACGATGGGCGTGAACGCCGTGCCGCCCAGGCCGCCCAGGCTCGAGACGCTGAACGTACCGCCCTGCATGTCGCCGGCGCCAAGCTTGCCGTCACGCGCCTTGGCCGAGAGCTCGGCGAGATCCGCGGCGATCGCGTAGATGCCCTTCTGGTCGGCGTCCTTGATCACCGGCACCACCAGGCCCTGGGGCGTATCCACGGCGACGCCGATGTTGATGTAGTGCTTGCGGATCAGCGCGGCGCCATCGCTGCGCAGCGAGCTGTTGAAGTCGGGAAACGCCTGCAGGGCCCGGGCCGAGGCCTTGACCATGAAGGCCAGCGGGGTGAGCTTGATGCCGGCCTGCTCGGCGGCCGCCTTTTCCGCCTTGCGGAAGGCGTCGAGCTCGGTGATGTCGGCCTCGTCGAACTGGGTGACATGCGGGATGTTGAGCCAGCTGCGATGCAGATGCGGGCCCGAGAGCCGCTTGATGCGGGGCAGGTCGACTTCCTCGACTTCGCCGAACTTGCTGAAGTCGACCGCCGGGATGGGCGGGATGCCGGCACCCTCGGCGGCCGGTGCCGCAGCTGCGGGGGCGGCCGCTGCGCCGCCTTCCAGCGCCGATTTCACGTAGGCCTGCACGTCTTCGCGGCTGATCCGGCCCTTGCGGCCGCTGCCGGTGACCTGATCCAGCGGCACGCCAAGCTCGCGGGCGAAGCGTCGCACCGACGGTCCGGCGTGGGCCAGACGCTGGGTCTCGGCGCTGAGCGCGGGCCCGTCGGCCTGCTTCGTCGGCGCCGCGGCGGGTGCGGGCTGCTCCGCCGGGGCGGATGGCTCAGCAGGGGCCTCGGCGGCGGGTGCCGGGGCCGGTTCCGGTGCCGCAGCGGCGGGCTCGGCCGCCGGGGCCTCAGGGGCGGCGGCCGCATCGTCCCCGGCGGCGTCGCCGGCGCCGTCACCACTGACCTCAACCTTTGCAACCGGCGTGCCCTCGGCCACCTTGTCGCCGGGCTGGATCAGCATCTCGGTGACGGTGCCGTCCACCGGACAGGGGACTTCCATGGTCGCCTTGTCGCTCTCCAGGGTGATGATCGAGTCTTCGGCAGCGACGCTGTCGCCCGGGCCGACCAGCACCTCGATGACGTCCACCGCATCGAAGTCGCCGATGTCGGGGACGGTGATTTCCTTGACCTCTGCCACGCAAATTCCTCCTGCGCCGTGATTCGCCGCTAGACCGTGACCGGGTTAGGGGCGTCGGTGTCGATGTTGTAGTGGGCGATCGCCTTGCTGACGGTTTCGGCACTGATCGTGCCTTCGTCGGCCAGCGCCTTGAGGGCCGCCACCGTGACGTAATAGCGATCCACCTCGAAGAAGCGGCGCAGGTTCTCGCGCGTGTCCGAGCGGCCGTAACCGTCGGTACCCAGCACCACATAATGGCGGTCGATGTAGGGCCGGATCTGATCGGCGAACGCGCGCATGTAGTCGGTGGAGGCGATCGCCGGGCCCGCATGATCGGCCAGGCACTGCTGTACATAGGGCACGCGCGGCGTGTCCTCGGGGTGCAGCATGTTGTGGCGCTCGCAGTCGATGCCGTCGCGACGCAGCTCGGTGAACGACGGGCAACTCCAGATGTCGCTGTCGACGCCCCAGTCCTGCTTGAGCAGCTCGGCGGCGGCGATGACCTCCATGAGGATGCTGCCTGAGCCCAGCAGCTGGACCTGCTGCTTGCCCCCGGCGCCCTTCTGGAACAGGTACATGCCCCGGGTGATGCCGTCCTCGGCGCCCTCCGGCATGGCCGGCTGGTGATAGTTCTCGTTCATCATGGTGATGTAGTAGAAGACCGACTCCTGCTCCTGATACATCCGCTTCATGCCGTCCTGGATGATCACGGCCATCTCGTAGGCGAAGGTCGGATCGAATGAGCGGCAGTTGGGCAGGGCCGCGGTCATCAGATGGCTGTGGCCGTCCTCGTGCTGCAGGCCTTCGCCGTTGAGCGTGGTGCGCCCGGCGGTGCCGCCCATGAGAAAGCCCTTGGCCTGCATGTCGCCGGCCGCCCACCAGAGATCGCCGACCCGCTGGTAGCCGAACATGGAGTAGTAGGCAAAGAACGGGATCATCTCGACGCCGTGATTGGCGTAGGCGGTGGCGGCGGCGATCCAGCTCGACATGGCGCCGGCCTCGTTGATGCCCTCCTGGAGGATCTGACCTTTCTGATCCTCGCGGTAGTACATCAGCTGATCGGCATCCTGCGGCTCGTAGAGCTGACCCTGCGGGGCGTAGATGCCCAGCTGACGGAACAGGCCCTCCATGCCGAAGGTGCGGGCCTCGTCGGGGACGATCGGCACCAGACGCGAGGCCAGGCCCTTGTCGCGGGCGATGATCGACAGCGCCCGGACGAACGCCATGGTGGTCGACATCTCACGCTCGCCGCTGTCCTTGAGCAGCACCTGGAACGCCGAGAGGTCGGGCACCTCCACCGGCTCGGCGGTAATGCGCCGCTCCGGCAGGTAGCCGCCCAGCGCCTCGCGCCGCTCGTGCAGGTACTTGATCTCGGGTGAGTCCTCGGCGGGCTTGTAGAACGGCGCGTCGGCGACTTTCTCGTCGGGCACCGGGATGTGGAAGCGGTCGCGGAACTCCTTGAGGGCGTTCTCGGCCATTTTCTTCTGCTGATGGGTGATGTTCTGGCCTTCGCCGGCCTCGCCCATGCCATAGCCCTTGACCGTCTTCGCCAGGATGACCGTGGGCTGGCCCTCGTGCTCGGTGGCGGCGCGGTAGGCGTTGTAGACCTTGGCCGAGTCATGGCCGCCGCGCTTGAGCTGCCAGATGTCCTCGTCGGACATGTTCGCGACCATGGCCTTGAGGTCGGGGTATTTGCCAAAGAAATGCTCGCGGGTATAGGCGCCGCCCTTGGCCTTGAAGTTCTGGTACTCGCCGTCCACGGCTTCGTCCATGCGCCGGCGTAGCAGCCCCTGAGAGTCCTTCGCGAGGAGCGGATCCCAGGCCGAACCCCAGAGCACTTTGAGGACGTTCCAGCCGGCGCCGCGGAACTCACCCTCGAGCTCCTGGATGATCTTGCCATTGCCGCGCACCGGCCCGTCCAGGCGCTGGAGGTTGCAGTTGACCACGAAAATCAGGTTGTCGAGCCCCTCGCGGGCGGCCACACCGATGGCGCCCAGGCTCTCGGGCTCGTCCATTTCGCCGTCACCGCAGAACACCCAGACCTTGCGGTCGGCCGTATCGGCGATGCCGCGGTTGTGGAGATACTTGAGGAAGCGGGCCTGATAGACGCCCATGATCGGGCCGAGCCCCATGGACACGGTGGGCAGCTGCCAGAAATCGGGCATCAACCAGGGATGCGGATACGAGGACAGCGGCTTGCCGGTCTTGGCGAGGTCGGCGCGGAAGTTGTGCAGATCGTCGTCGTTGAGCCGGCCTTCGAGGTAGGCGCGGGCGTAGATGCCCGGCGCTGAGTGGCCCTGGATGAACACCAGGTCACCGCCGTGATCCTCACTCGGCGCGCGCCAGAAATGGTTGAAGCCCACCTCGTAGAGCGTTGCCGACGAGGCGAACGAGGCGATGTGGCCGCCAATGCCGTCCCGATCGCGGTTGGCCTGGACCACCATCGCCATGGCGTTCCAGCGGATGATCGAGCGGATCCGCGATTCCAGCGCGCGATCCCCGGGAAAGGGCTGCTCATGCTGGGTGGGAATGGTGTTCTGGTAGGCCGTGGTCGCCTTGAAGGGCAACTGGCCGCCGCTGCGGCGGGCCTTGTCCACGAGCTGCTCGAGCAGAAACTGTGCCCGCTCCGGGCCTTCGTATTCGAGGACCGACTCAATGGCCTCGAGCCACTCCTGGGTCTCCTGCGGATCCAGGTCGTCCGGCGTCGGCATGGGCGTCATTTTTGCTGCCATCTCTGACCTCGTCATTGTTCTGTCAAGGCACAGCCTAGCGGGCGGACCGTTCGGTGGCCACACCCCTGATCGCTGTAGGTTATTGTTGCGCTGCGGAAAAATGCAGTCCGTCGCGATCCGCCAACCTAACCCAACGGGCAGCGGTTGTCGCCCCGTGATTTATGAGCATCAGGCACAGACCGTATGACTCGGGCGGCGTGCCCGCTAGAGCCACTCACGGGGCTGCAGATAGCGCCGGGTCAGTTCCGCCTCGGGCGTGGCTTCGCCCACTTGGTAGTCGTACTCCCAGCGCGCCAGCGGTGGCATCGACATGAGGATCGACTCGGTCCGGCCGCCCGACTGGATGCCGAACTTGGTGCCGCGGTCGTAGAGCAGGTTGAATTCGACATAGCGGCCGCGCCGATAGAGCTGGAAGTCGCGTTCGCGCTCGGTATAGGGAATGTCCTGGCGGGCCTCGACGATGGGGGCGTAGGCGCGCATGTAGCCGTCGCCCACCGAGCGCATCATGGCGAACGCCGACCCGAAACCGCCGCGCTCGTAATCGTCAAAGAACAGTCCGCCGATGCCCCGGGTCTCGCCGCGATGAGGCAGGTAGAAATACTCATCGCACCAGGTCTTGAAGCGTGGGTACAGATCCTCTCCCCACGGGGCGACGGCGTCGTGGGCCACCTGATGCCAGTGACGGCAGTCCTCGTCGAAGGGATAGAACGGGGTCAGGTCAAAGCCGCCGCCAAACCACCAGACCGGTTCGGCGTCCTTGGCCTCGGCCATGAAAAAGCGGACATTGGCATGCGAGGTGGGCACGTATGGGTTGCGCGGATGCACCACCAGCGACACGCCCAGGGCCTGGAAGCCGCGGCCGGCCAGCTCCGGTCGGCGTTCGCTGGCGGTGGCGGGCAGGTTGGCGCCGAACACGTGCGAGAAGTTGACGCCCGCCTGCTCGAACACGGGCCCACCACTGAGCACCCGGGTCCGGCCACCGCCTCCCGCCTCGCGATCCCAGGCGTCCTCATGAAAGTCGTTGCCATCCAACGCCGACAGCCCATCGCAGATACGATCCTGCAGATCCAGCAGATAGGATCGGACGGCAGTTGCATCAATCTCGGTCATGCGTGCAAGGATACGCATCAGGGAACGCTGGAGCGAACGCAATGACGGACCATATTGATGGCGAGGCCATCGACCTCGACGCGCTGTTCGAGGAGACCGCCTCGCCGGATGCCGGCGCCGTGGTGGTGTTCGGCGGCACGGTGCGCCGTCACCACGCGGGCCAGACCGTCACCGATATCGAGTACTCGGCCTACGTTCCGCTGGCCGAGCGCGCCCTGGCCGCCGTCGAGGCCGAGGCGCTGTCCGGCTATGACATCCTCTCGTGTCGGATCCGCCATCGCACCGGCCGTCTGCGGGTCGGTGAGCTGAGCGTGGTGGTGGTGGTGCGCGCGGCGCACCGGGCGGAGGCGTTCGAGGCCGCGCGGTTTGCCATCGACCGGCTCAAGGCCACCGCACCGGTCTGGAAGCGCGAGACCTATGCCGATGGCTCGCAGGTCTATCAGCAGGGCGAGGCGCTGCCGGGGGCGGGGGAGTAGAGCCATGACGCAGGACGTCACCGATCGGCGCGATCGACCGCTGCGGGATCTGCGGATTTCGCTGACCGATCGCTGCAATTTCCGCTGCAGCTACTGCATGCCCAAGGCCCTGTTCGGCGCCGATCACGCCTTTCTGCCGCGCCACCAGCTGCTCTCGTTCGAGGAGATCGCCCGGCTCGCCGGGGTGTTCGCGTCGCTGGGCGTGCGCAAGCTGCGCCTGACCGGGGGTGAGCCGCTGCTGCGCCGCGATCTGGAAACGCTGATCGGGCTGCTGCGCGACATTGATGGCATTGACGACATCAGTCTGACCACCAATGCCTCACTGCTGACCCGCGACAAGGCCCGGGCGCTGCGGGCGGCGGGGCTGGACCGTCTGACCGTCAGCCTGGATGGCATCGATGATGCGACCTTCCGGGCCATGAATGACGTCGGATTCCCGGTGGCGAAGGTGCTGGCCGGGATCGATCACGCCGAGGCGGCCGGGCTGGGGCCGATCAAGATCAACATGGTGGTGCAGAAAGGCGTCAATGATGGCGATATTCTGCCCATGGCCGGACATTTCCGCGGCACCGCCCACATCGTGCGCTTCATTGAGTACATGGATGTCGGCAACAGCAACGGCTGGCGGCTTGATCAGGTCATCCCGTCCCGCGACGTCGTGGACCGGATCAACGCCCGCTGGCCCATCGAACCGCTGGCACCCAATTACCGTGGCGAGGTGGCCGAGCGTTATCGCTATCGGGACGGCGCCGGCGAGGTCGGTCTGATCAGTTCGGTGACCCAGCCCTTCTGCCGCACCTGCCAGCGCGCCCGGCTGTCCGCCGAGGGTCAGCTGTTCACCTGCCTGTTCGCCAGTCACGGCCATGATCTGCGCGAGCGGCTGCGCCGCGGTGACAGTGACGCCGCGCTCCACGAGGCACTGACGACGGTCTGGTCGCAGCGCGATGACCGCTACTCTGAGCTTCGCACCGCCGGCGAGCAGCCCATCGACAGCCGCCGCATCGAGATGTCCTACATCGGCGGTTAGGCGCCCGCCCGCAGCACCCGGCCGGTGTCGGCGTCGCGGATTTCCGACGGGCCGCGCTGGCCGCCCAGAGGGCCGGGCACAAACCAGTCGAGCTGCCGGCCGAAGCAGCGCTGCACCTGCCAGCCACGCCGGCAGGCGGGCCGGCCACTGCGGTTGGCACTGGTGGACACCAGCGCTGAGCCGGCCGCGCGGCAGAGGTTGATGACCGGGGGGTGGCGGGTGACCCGCACGGCAATGCTCGGGCGCCCGCCGGTCAACAGCTCGGGCAGGCCGTCGGCGGCCTGCATGACCCAGGTGACGGGGCCCGGCCAGGTGCCCAGCATCGCCTCACGCACCGAGGCACGGGCGGGCCATTGCACCAGCCCCTCGAGCTGGTCGATGCCCGCCGCAATCACGATCAGGCCCTTGTCCGCGCCCCGGCCCTTGAGCCGGATCAGCCGGGCGATGGCATCGCTGTCGAGGGGATCGCAGCCCAGGCCCCAGACCCCTTCGGTGGGGTAGGCGCCGACGCCGCCTGAATGGATCTGATCGCGGACCCGGCGCAGGGCCGGCGAGGGGGTGCGCATATCAGCTGCCCGAGGACTGCTTCTTGCGGCTGGTGCGACCCTTGCCGGTGCCACTGGCGGACTTCTTGCGGCCCCCGCCACGACCCTTGGGCTCGGGCGCCTCGTCAATCAATGCCTGGCACTCGTCCCGGGTCAGCGATTCGGCCTCGCGGTCCTTGGGGACCCGCGCCCGCTTGCGACCGTCGGTGATGTAGGGCCCGAAGCGGCCTTTCATGACGGTCAGTGCGCCGTCGTCAAAACTCTGGATGGTGCGCCGGGCGATGTTTTCCTTTTTCTCCTCGACCAGCTCCAGGGCGCGTTCACGGTCGATGGTGTAGGGATCATCGTCCTTTTTCAGGGACGCGAACTGATCACCAAAGCGGACATAGGGGCCGAAGCGGCCGATGTTGGCGCTCAGCGGCAGGCCATCCGGCGTCTCGCCGAGGTCGCGGGGCAGCGTGAACAGGGCCAGCGCCTCGTCGAGGCCGATGGTGTCGATGCTCTGCCCGGGGCGCAGGCTGGCGAAACGCGGCTTTTCCTCGTCCTCGCGGGTGCCGATCTGGACGAAGGGTCCGTAGCGGCCGAGCCGCGCCGAGACCGGACGGCCACTCTGCGGGTCGGTGCCCAGCTCACGGGCCTTCATTACTTCGCTGCGTGAGACCTGCTGTTTTTCCTCGATGCGCTCGTGGAAGGGATCCCAGAACTGGCGCAGCACCGGCACCCAGTCGGTCTCACCCCGCGAGATCGCATCCAGCCGGTCCTCGAGACGGGCGGTGAATTCGTAATCGACGTAGCGATCGAAATGCTCGGTCAGGAACTTGGTGACCACCCGACCGGTGTCGGTGGGCTTGAAACGCCGGTTCTCCAGGGTCACGTAGTTACGTGCCTGCAGCGTGGCAATGATCGCGGCATACGTCGACGGCCGGCCGATGCCGTATTCCTCGAGGGTGCGCACCAGCGTGGCCTCGGAGTAGCGCGGCGGCGGCTCGGTGAAGTGCTGTTCCGGCCGCAGGCCAGTCAGCGGGATCCGCTCGCCTTCGGCAAGCGGCGGCAGGATGCGGTCGTTGGCATCGGCCCCCGGGTCGTCCGCACCCTCCTGGTACACCGCCATGAAGCCGGGGTCGCGCACCGTCGAGCCCGTCGCCCGGAAGCTCGCCACGTCGCCGGCGGCCAGATCCACCGACACCGTGTCGATGGTGGCGTGGATCATCTGGCAGGCCACGGTGCGCTTCCAGATCAGGTCATAAAGCCGGTACTGGTCGTCGCTGAGGTATCCCTTGAGCGATTCCGGCACCCGGCTGGCATCCGTCGGCCGGATGCCTTCATGCGCTTCCTGGGCGTTCTTGGCGCGGGTGCGGTACTGGTTGGGCTTGGCCGGCAGCTTGGCGGCGCCGAAGCGCTTTTCGATCACCTCGCGCAGGCTGTGGATGGCCTCCTGCGAGAGGTTGACCGAGTCGGTGCGCATGTAGGTGATCAGGCCCACCGTGCCGCTGCCGGTATCCACACCCTCGTAGAGCTGCTGGGCGATGCGCATGGTCTGCTGCGCGGAAAAGCGCAGCTTGCGCGATGCCTCCTGCTGCAGGGTGGAGGTGATGAACGGCGCGGCGGGGTTGCGCCGGCGCTGCTTTTTCTCGACCCGGGTGACGCTCAGTTCGCCTTCGCCGTGCTCGGCGCCGGCGGCCGCGAGGATGCGCCGCGAGGCGTCTTCGGCGGTTTCGGCATTGTTGATGGTGAACTGCTCGACCTTGCCGCCATCGAGCTGCTGCAGACGCCCGACAAATGGCGTCTCAGCCTGCACCAGATCGGCCTCGACGCTCCAGTACTCCTGGGGGACGAACGCCTCGATCTCTTTTTCGCGCTCGACGATCATGCGCAGCGCCGGCGACTGCACGCGCCCGGCGGACAGGCCGCTGGTGATCTTGCGCCAGAGCAGCGGCGAGAGGTTGAACCCGACCAGGTAGTCCAGCGCCCGGCGTGCCTGCTGGGCATCCACCAGGTGATCGGACAGCCCGCGGGGATGCTGGATGGCCTCGCGGATCGCATCGCGGGTGATTTCGTAGAAGACCACCCGGTGGACCGGTTTGTCATCGACCACGCCGCGCTCGCGCAGCAGTTCGAGCAGGTGCCAGGAAATGGCCTCGCCCTCGCGGTCGGGGTCAGTGGCCAGATAGACCGCATCGGCCTTGCGGGTGGCCTTGGCGATGGCATCGACCTGTTTGGCGTTGCGCTCCACCACGCTGTAGTGCATCGCAAAGTCCTGCGCCGGATCGACGGCACCCTCCTTGGCGATCAGGTCACGGACATGACCGTACGACGCCATCACCTCGAAGTCCTTGCCCAGGTACTTCTTGATGGTGCCCGCCTTGGCCGGCGATTCGACGATTACCAGTGAATGCGACATGAATGCTTAGTGTTTCGTGGGGTAGGGAGGTTCAAAAAGCAGGCTCTCCATGGAGGCGCAGGCCTCTTCCTGACCCGGTTGGCTGAACAGGACCATGAGGACCACCCACTTGAGCTCATCAAGTCCGATGGGGTCGTCGTCGAGATCCATGAGGCGATCGATGACCAGCTCGCGGCTGCCCGCCGTGAGAATCCCGGCCTGTTCGAGGAATAGCAGAAAACCGCGGCACTCGACATCGAGCCGGGCCGCCTCGGCCGGCGTGTAGATCCGCATCGCCGCCGGTCCGTGCGCTGAAACCGGCAGATCACGGGTTTCGGCCAGCGCGTCGATCCATGCCAGTGCCTTGAAAATCTGCGGATCGGAAAAGCCCGCTTCCCGCAGGTCCGACTCGATCTGGGTCCGGTTGGGGTCGAGGTCGACGGCGTCCTGAAAATAATGCTCAAACAGGTACATCAGGATCTCGAAGACGTTTTCTTTCATCCGCCCGCTCGATTGCTGGTTCGCATGTAATAACCGCTACTGCAGGGCGCAACGTCGCCCGAGAGTTCGAGCTTCAGGAGAATGGATGAAAGGATATCGGGCGTCAATGAAGCCCGCTGGAGCAGGGTGTCGAAGGCGATGGGGTCATGATCCATGGCCTCGAGCACCGCGATTTCGCGGGCGTCCAGGGCCGTCCAGTCGGGCTGGTCAGCCGTCGGATCGGCCGGCGGCGCGCTGGGTGCCGGCCCGTCGATGGCGTGGCCGATCTCCTCGATGACCTGCCGCGCCGATTCCACCAGCCGCGCCCCGTTGCGGATCAGCGCGTGGCAGCCCTTGACCCGCGGGTTGTGGATGGAGCCGGGGATGGCCATGGCCTCGCGACCGGCCTCGATCGCCCGGTAGGCGGTTTCCAACGAGCCGCTGTGACGGCCCGCCTCGACCACCAGCGTGCCCACCGACAGCCCGGCGATCAGGCGGTTGCGGCGCGGGAACAGGCCGCGGCTGACCGGCGTGCCGGTGGGCATTTCGGTGACCAGCGCGCCGTTGTCGGCGATCTGATCGGCCAGTGCCTCGTTATCACGCGGATAGAGCCGGTCCGGGCCGGTGGCCATGACCGCCACGGTGCGCCCCTGCACCGCCAGCGCCCCCTCGTGGGCCGCGCTGTCGATCCCCAGCGCCAGGCCGCTGGTGACGGTCAGGCCGGTGGCGGCCAGATAGGCGGCGAACTCCTCGGCGATGTGAATGGCGTTTTCCGAGGCATTGCGTGCGCCGACCATGGCGACCTGCGGCTCGTTCAGGGCGTCGGGATCGCCACGCAGGTAGAGCATCGGTGGTGGATCGCCGATGCGGGTCAGCAGCGTCGGGTAGCGCGCATCATCGCGGGCGATCAGATGCCGGTCCCCGGCCTCGGCCCAGCGCAGGTCGGCATCGATGCCCGGCTGCAGGCTGGCTAAGTCATGGGGCGCGCGCACGGCGGCGCGCGGCAGTCCATGCGCGGCGCGATCCGCCTCGGAGGCGGCCCGAAAGGCCTCGGGATGGCCATAAGCCTCGATGATCAGGGTGCTGGTCCGCGGGCCGACGCCCGGCAGACGCGCCAGCCACAGCCAGGCCTCGAGCGCGCGGTCAGCCATCGGCATCGCTCCGCTCGGGATTGATGGCAAGGAGATAGTCGCCGGGGCGGATTTCGCGGCGGGCCTGCAGGATGCGCAGCAGCGCCGGCTGCCCCCGGCTGATCAGCGTCGCTTTGCCCAGGGCGATGGTGCTGCGGCCGAGGCGCTCGCCGCTGTGGCCGGTGATGGCCGGGCCCGGCCGGAGCAGATAGTAATGTCGGGCGGCCCGACCGCTCAGCCCTTCGGCATAGACCCGGTCACCGGCGGCGTTCAGGCGTCGTCCCTCCTCGCCCAGCACCACCCGCGGCAGCGCTTCGCTGGACGGGAACAGGGCCGGTGGCGAGGCCGGCACCGGCAGCGCGGTGAGCAGGGCAGTGGTGGCAAGCAGGACGCGCGGGCTCCACGCAGGCATGATGTCTCCTTGTCGCCCCGTGTCTGACTGGTCGCAGGCGGCGGCGGTTCGCTACACTGAGCGGTAGTGCTTCAAACGGATAGTCTCATGGCCATACGCGAAATCCTCCAGTACCCCGATGAAAGGCTGCGCCGCCGGGCCGCGCCGGTCGAGCGGATCGACGCCGAGGTGCATGCCCTGGTGCGCGATATGATCGAGACCATGTACGACGCCGCCGGGATTGGTCTGGCGGCCACGCAGATCAACGTCCACCAGCGCGTCGTCGTGGTCGATGTCAGTGAAAACGGCGACGCGCCGCAGGTGTTCATCAACCCCGAGATCACCGCGCGCGGCGAGACCCGCGATGTCGTCGAAGAGGGCTGTCTGTCCATCGCCGGCTACACCGACAACGTCGAACGGGTCGAGGCGGTGACCGTGCGCGCCCTGGGGCTGGACGGCGAGGCCTTCGAGTGTCAGGCCGAAGGCATGATGGCGCGCTGCCTGCAGCACGAGATCGACCACATTGATGGCCGGCTTTTCATCGATCACCTCTCCGAGCTCAAGCGCAAGCGCCTGCGCCGGCGGTTTGAAAAGGCCGCCCGGCAGCGCGGTGATGCGTCGGCCCGGACGGGATCGGTCTGATCGGCGCCGACGAAATGACATCGCCCCGCATTGTCTATGCGGGGACGCCCGACTTTGCCGTGCCCGCCCTCGAGGCGCTGGTGGCGGCGGGTTATCCCATCGCCGCGGTCTATACCCAGCCCGACCGGCCGGCCGGCCGCGGGCGCCGGCCGCGACCCTCAGCCGTCAAGACGGCCGCCCTCGAGCACGGTCTGAGCGTTGAGCAGCCGGAACGCCTGGACAACGCCGACGCCCGGGCCCGGCTCGCCCACTACCAGCCCGATGTCTTGATCGTGGCGGCCTATGGCCTGATCCTGCCGACTTCCGTGCTGAACATCCCGACCAATGGCTGTGTGAACGTCCATGCCTCGCTGCTGCCGCGCTGGCGGGGGGCGGCGCCCATCCAGCGGGCCATCGAGGCCGGCGACCCGGAAACCGGCGTCTGCCTGATGGAGATGGCGGCGGGCCTGGATACCGGGCCGGTGATCGCGGCGCGGTCGACGCCCATCACCGCGGACGACAACGCCGCGCAGTTGCACGACCGGCTGGCCGATCTGGGGGCGCAGCTGCTTCTGGAGTGTCTGGATGACTGGCTGGATGGCCGTCGACCCGCCCATCCGCAGCCGGAGGATGGCGTGACATACGCCGCCCGGATCAGCGCCGACGAGGCCTGGATCGACTGGCAGCGCCCGGCGCTCGAGACGGCCCGCCGGGTGCGGGCGTTCAATGCCTGGCCGGTGGCCCGCTGCGCCTGGGGCGATGCCCGGCTGCGGGTCTGGCAGGCAGTGGCGCTGCCGGGCGATGGGGCGACAGCCGCGCCCGGCACCATTGTCGCCGTCGGCGCCGACGGGATCGATGTGCAGACCGGCGAGGGCCTGCTGCGGCTGCAGCGGGTGCAGGCGGCCGGTGGCCGGGCTCAGCCAGTGGCGGAATTCCTTCGGGGGCACCCAGTGCATGTCGGCGAAACCCTCCACTGATCCGCGCGGGGCCGCCGTCGAGGTCCTGCTGGCGGTGCTCGGCCGGGGCCGGTCGCTGGATCGCGCCCTGACCGAGCACGGTCCGGGCGGCGATGATCCCCGGGATGTCGCGTTGTGCCGGGCGATCGCCTACGGGGTGCTGCGGCATCACCGCCGACTGGGTGCCATTCGGGATCACTTTCTGCGCAGCCGGCTCAAGTCGCGGGATCAGGACATGGCGCTGCTCCTTGAGGTCGGCTTTTTCCAGCTCACCGAAATGGACATGCCGGCCCACGCGGCGGTCTCGGAAACCGTCGCGGAGGCCCGGCGGCGCGGCAAGCCCTGGGCCGCGAAGCTGATCAACGCCGTCCTGCGACGTTTCCAGCGCGACAGCGCGGCCTGCCTGCAGGCGGTGGACGCCGATCCCGGCCGCAGCGCTTCAGTGCCGGACTGGCTGCTGGCCCGCCTGCGCCGGGACTGGCCCGACGACTGGCCGGCGCTGCTGGCGGCGCAGAATACCCGGGCGCCCATGACGCTGCGGGTCAATCAGCGCCGCAGCAGCCGCGAGGCCTATCGCGGACGGCTTGCCGCCGAGGGCATCGGCGCCCGTCCCCTGGACGGCTTCGAGGATGCCCTGGTGCTCGATCACGCGGTGGCGGTCAGCGCGCTGCCGGGCTTTGCCGAGGGCGACTGCTCGGTGCAGGACGCCGTGGCCCAGTGGGCCGCGCCGTTGCTGGGGGCCGCGGATGGCGATCGGGTGCTCGATGCCTGCGCCGCACCCGGCGGCAAGGCGGCCCACGTGCTCGAGCGCGCGGCGGCATCACTGCTGGCGGTGGACAGTGATGGCGAGCGCCTGCAGCGGGTCACCGAAACCCTTGACCGCCTTGGCCTGAGTGCCGAGGTGCGGGTGGCGGATGCCTCGGACCCCGGCCAGTGGCCGGCGGCTGAGCGCTTCGATCGCATCCTCATTGATGCGCCCTGTTCGGGCACCGGCGTCATCCGCCGGCATCCCGACATCAAATGGCTGCGGCGCGAGGCCGACATCGCGCATCTGGCCGTGCGTCAGCGCGCGCTGCTGGACACCCTCTGGCCGCGCGTGGCGCCGGGTGGCCGCCTGGTCTACTGCACCTGCTCGGTGCTGCGCGCCGAGAATGAAGCGGTGGTCGAGGCCTTCGTCGCGGATCAGGATGATGTCACTGTGGTCCCACCGGTACTGCCGGTGGGTCGACCGGTGGGCCACGGACATCAGATCCTGACTGGCGAGGCCGGCGTCGATGGCTTCTACTATGCCTGTCTGGACAAGCGCTAACCCCCGCATCGCGGCGCTGGCGGCGCTGCTGTGTCTGGCCGTGGCCGGCAATAGCCCACCGGCGGCGGGCTTCAGTGTCGCCGCCCTCGAGCAGCGCTTTGACAACGGGCTGCTGGTGGTGGACGGGCGCATTGACTATTCCCTGACGGCGACGGCGACCGAGGCGCTGGAGAATGGCGTCGATCTGGTGATCAGCCAGCGGCTCAGCCTGGAGCGGCCGCGCTGGTGGTGGCGCGACGTGGAGGTGGTCAGCCAGCAGCGCCGCTACCGGCTTGCCTACCACGCCATGAGCCGTCGCTATGTGCTCAACCGCCTTGCCAGCGGTGAGAGCCGCAGCTATCGCAGCCTCGACGCGCTGCTGACGCGGCTCGGCACCATCGAGGCCTGGCCGGTGATCGGTCGCGACCGCCTCGATGACCAGCAGACCTATCGACTGCGCTTCGAGACCGAGCTCGATGTGGAGGCGCTGCCGCGGCTGCTGCGCACGGTGGCCTGGGCCAGCGATGACTGGCAGCTGCGCAGTGAGCCGGCGACGCTTGAGGTGCGGCCATGAGCGGGCTGCCGCGGCAGGCCATTGTCCGCATCCTGCTCAGCGTGCTGCTGATCCTGTCGCTGTACCTGCTCAGCGCCGCGACCGAGAACTCCTCGCGCTTCGGGCGCCTGTACCTGTGGCTGCTGCTGATCAACGGCGTGGTGCTGGTGGTCCTCTCGGGGCTGATCATCAACAACCTGCAGCGGCTGGTGCGCTCATTCCGGGCGCGGGAAACCGGCAGTCGCCTGACCCTGCGGCTGATGGCGCTGTTCGTGGTCCTGGCGGTGCTGCCCGGGCTGGTGGTCTACGGGTTTTCGATGCAGTTCCTGCAGCGCGGCGTGGACAGCTGGTTTGACGTGCGCGTCGAGAACGCCCTCGAGGACGCACTGGCGCTTTCCCAGGCGTCGCTGGATCAGCGCATGCGTGACATGCAGCAGCGCCTTGAAGAGGCCGCCCGGGATCTGGCCGATGTCAGCTCGGACATGGCGCCCATCACCCTGGGCGACCTGCGCGCCCGCACCGGCGCCTCGGAGCTGACACTGATCGGCGAGAACGGGCGCATCATCGCCGCCAGCAGCATGGATACCGACAGCATCCTGCCCCACCGTCCCGAGGAGAGCATTCTCCTGCAGCTGCGCCAGGGCCGGCCCTATGTGGGGCTTGATCCCATCGAGAACGCCGGGCTGCACATCCGCGCACTGGTGCGTGCGCCGGGCCCGGACGGACCGGGCAATACGCGCATCCTGCAGGGGCTTTTCCAGGTCTCGCCGCGCATCAATGACCTGGCCGACGAGGTGGAAACCGCTTTCAGCGAGTATCGCGAGCTCGCCTATCTGCGCGGACCGCTCAAGGACAGTTTCATTCTGACGCTGTCGCTGGTGCTGCTGGTCTCGCTGCTGTTCGCCGTCTGGTCGGCCTTTTATCTGGCCCGGCGACTGGTCGCGCCGGTCAGTCGTCTGGCCGAAGGCACCCGGGCGATGGCCGCCGGCGAGTACGGGACCCAGCTGCCTCCGGCGGGCAACGACGAGCTGGGCTTTCTGGTGCGCTCGTTCAATGACATGAGCCGGCGGGTGGCCGATGTCCGCGATGCCGCGCGGCAGAGCCAGGCGCTGGTCGAGTCCCAGCGCGCCTACCTCGAGACCGTGCTGGGGCGCCTGTCCTCGGGGGTGCTGGCGCTGGGCCGGGACGGCACCCTGCGCACCTATAACCAGGCGGCGGAGGACATCCTCTCGGTGCCGCTGCACGAGGCCACCGGGCAGCCGCTCTCGGCGCTTGTCGAGCGCTTCCCCGACTTCAGTCCGTTCGTCGAGCAGATCGAAGCCCATCCGCACGGGGCCGAGGGCGAATGGCGGGCCGAGCTCAGCCTGGACACCCGCGAGGGGCGTCGATCGCTGATCTGCAGCGGGGCGATGCTGCCGGGCGGGGCCGAAGGCGGCGGCGAGGTGATCGTTTTTGATGACGTGACCACGCTCATCCAGGCCCAGCGCGACGCGGCCTGGGGTGAAGTCGCCCGCCGGCTGGCCCACGAGATCCGCAATCCGCTGACGCCCATCCAGCTGTCCGCCGAGCGCCTCCAGCACAAGGTGGGCAACCGCGTGAGCGGTGAGGAAGCGGCCCTGCTGCAGCGCTCCACCGACACCATCATCCATCAGGTTGAGGCCATGAAAGACATGGTCCAGGCGTTTTCCGAGTATGCGCGACCGCCGGTGCTCGAGCTCCAGCGGGTCGACCTCAACGCCCTGGTGCAGGAGGTGGCCGAACTCTATCGCGGACAGGCGGCGCAGGCCTCGATCCGCACGGATCTGGATGAGCACCTGCCGAGGCTGGAAGCCGATGCCGGCCGGCTGCGTCAGCTGCTCAACAACCTCATCCGCAATGCCCTCGAGGCCGATGATGGCGGCGCCTGCGAGATCGTGGTCTCGACCCGTCGCGGCACTGGCCGTCACGCCGGCTGTGTCGAACTGGACATCGAGGACAACGGGCCCGGGTTTGCCGATGCCATGCTCGATCAGCTCTTCGAGCCCTATGTCAGCACCAAGCCGCGGGGCTCGGGACTGGGCCTGGCGATCGTGAAAAAGATCGTCGAGGAGCACAATGGCAGCATCAGTGCCCGCAATGTCGAGGGCGGCGCACGCCTGTCAGTGCGCCTGCCGACCGGGGAGAAAGGAGAATGAGCAAGGCTTATGTGCTGGTCGTCGACGACGAGCCGGACATCCGTGAGCTGGTCCGCGAGATCCTCGAGGACGAGGGGTACGCGGTGGCGACGGCGGAAAGCGCCGACCAGGCGCGCTCGCTCCTGCGGGAGCGGACGCCGCAGCTGGTGCTGCTGGACATCTGGATGCCCGGCGACGATGGGATTTCGCTGCTCAGGGAGTGGGCGCAGGGCGGTGTCTGCCCGTTCCCCGTGGTGATGATCTCGGGGCATGGCACGGTGGAAACCGCCGTTGAGGCCACCCGTCACGGGGCCATGGATTTCGTCGAAAAGCCGCTGTCCATGGGCAAGCTGCTGGCGACGGTGGAGCAGGCGCTGAACGCCCCCGATGCCGTCGCCGCCCCCGCCGGGGCGCCCGCCGCGGTGGTTGAGCCGGTGGGACGCAGCAGTGCCATGCGCGATCTGCGCGAGCAGGCCGAGCGGCTTGCCGGCACCGACAGCTGGGTGCTGATCAGTGGCGAGCCCGGCAGCGGCCGGAAATGCCTGGGGCGCTATATCCACAGCCTAAGCGAGCGCCGTGCGGGGCCGCTGGTGGAGGTGGCCGCCGGCACCATCGCCGGGCAGTCGGCGGCCCACGAGCTGTTCGGCCAGGTGCGCGGCGACCAGGTCATCCCCGGTCGCCTCGAAGCGGCGGCGGGGGGCACGTTGATCCTTGACGGGGCCGCCGACCTGGACGCCGAGGCGCAGACCCGGCTGGCCTCGGCCATTGATGCCGGCAGTTTCCAGCGGGTGGGCGGCTCGGAGCGTCTTTCGCTGGATGTGCGCATGATCGCCATCAGCCGTCGCGACCTGACCGCCGAGGCCCACGCCGGGCGGTTCCGGCCGGATCTGGCCTATGCGCTGAGTGTGATTCCGCTGACCGTCCCGCCGCTGCGCGAGCATGCCGAGGACATCCCCGAGCTGGTGGTCTTTCAGGTCGACCGGCTGGTCGAGCGGGAACAGCTCGGTTACCGTCGCTTCACGGTGGCGGCCCAGAACCGGCTGCGAAATCATCACTGGCCCGGCAATGTCCAGGAGTTGCATAACCTGGTGCAGCGGCTGCTGGTGCTGGGTGACGGCATCGACATTGAGGTCGGCGAGGTCGAGGCCGCCCTCAGTGAGCGCCCGGCCGCGGCCGGTGGCGACAGCGACTGGCCGCAGGCGCTGGCGCTGCCGCTGCGCGAGGCCCGTGAGCGCTTCGAGCGCGATTACCTGCAGCGACAGCTGCAGCGCGCCGACGGCAGTGTCGCGCAGCTCGCGCGTCTGGCGGGCATGGAGCGCACGCATCTGTATCGCAAGCTGCGCGCGCTGGGCATCGACCCACGCGAGGGCGGCGAATCCGGCGGAGGCCGTGCATGAAGATCATCATCCTGGGAGCCGGCCAGGTCGGCGGTACCGTGGCCGCCAACCTGACCAGCGAAGACAACGACATCACCGTGGTCGACCGCGACGGCCAGATCCTGCAGGCACTCCAGGATCGACTGGACCTGCGCACGGTCGCGGGCAACGCCACCTACCCGGCGGTACTCGAGCGCGCCGGGGTTGATGACGCCGACATGGTGATCGCGGTCACCAACTCGGACGAGGCCAACATGGTGGCCTGCCAGATCTGCGCCACGCTGTTCCGCACGCCCAGCAAGATCGCCCGGGTACGGGCCGTGGAGTATCTCTCGCACCCGCAGATCTTTGCCCCCGACGCCCTGCCCATCGATGTGCTCATCAGCCCCGAGCAGCTGGTCACCCAGTACGTGCGCCGGCTGATCGAGCATCCCGGCGCGCTGCAGGTGATGGATTTTGCCGATGGCAGGGTCCGTCTGGTGGGTGTGCGCGCCTACTACGGGGGTCCGCTGGTGGGTCAGGAACTGCGCACCCTGCGCGAACACGTCCCCGGCGTGCAGACCCGGGTGGCGGCCATCTATCGCCGCGGCAGCGCCATCATCCCCGAGGGGGAGACGGTGATCGAGGCCGGTGACGAGGTGTTCTTCGTGGCGGCCCGCAAGAACATCCGCGCGGTGATGAGCGAGCTGCGCCGGCTCGACAAGCCGGTCAAGCGCATCACCCTGGCCGGTGGCGGCAATATCGGCATGCGCCTTGCCCAGTCCCTCGAGCCTCATTACCAGGTCAAGATCATCGAGCATAATCCGCAGCGCTGCCGGGCGATCGCCGATACCCTCAAAAAGACCATCGTGCTGCGTGGGGATGCCGCCGACGAGGACCTGCTGCTCGAGGAGAACATCGAGAACACCGACGTATTCTGCGCCCTGACCAACGATGACGAGGCCAATATCCTGGCGGCCATGCTGGCCAAGCGGCGCGGCGCGCGCACGGTCATGGCGCTGATCAACCGCGCCGCCTACGTTGATCTGATCCAGTCCAGCGACGACATCGATGTGGCGATCTCGCCGCAGCAGGCGACCATCGGCAGCCTGCTCGCGCATATCCGCCGCGGTGACGTGGCCACGGTGCACAGCCTGCGCCGTGGGGCCGCCGAGGCGATCGAGGCGATCGCCCACGGCGATGCCGGCAGCTCCGAAGTGGTGGGCCGCCGCATCGATCAGATCCGCCTGCCGCGGGGCACCACCATTGGCGCCATCGTGCGCGGCGAAGAGGTGGTCATGGCGCATCACGATACGGTGATCGAACCCGAAGACCACGTCATCCTGTTCCTCGTCGACAAGAGCCGGCTGCGAGACGTCGAAAAGCTCTTCTCGGTGGGCGTGACCTTTCTTTAGGGACCCGAGAGCTCATGCATCCCGATGCCGTCCAACGCGTGCTGGGTGTCCTGCTGATGGTGTTCAGCGTGACGATGCTGCCGCCCGCCCTGGTGAGCGTGATCGCGGCCGACGGGGTGGCCGAGGCGTTCTTCCTGACCTCCGGCCTGCTGCTGGCCGTGGGCGGGCTGCTCTGGCTGCCGGTCCGCCAGTCGCGCCGCGAGCTGCGCATCCGCGACGGGTTCTTTGTGGTGGCGATGTTCTGGGTGGTGCTGGGCGCCGCCGGTTCGCTGCCACTGGCGCTCCAGACCGTGGTCCCGCTGGCCTTCGTCGACGCCCTGTTCGAGAGCGTCTCGGGGCTCACCACCACCGGCGCCACGGCGCTGACCGGGCTCGACGTCCTGCCGGTGTCCATCCTCTACTATCGCCAGCAGCTGCAGTGGCTGGGCGGCATGGGGATCATCGTGCTGGCCGTGGCCATCCTGCCCATGCTGGGCATCGGTGGCATGCAGCTCTACCGCGCCGAGCTGCCGGGGCCGGTCAAGGATGCCAAGCTGACCCCGCGCATCGCCGAGACCGCCAAGGCGCTGTGGTACATCTACCTGGGGCTGACGGTGGCCTGCGCCCTGGCCTACTGGGCGGCCGGCATGGGGCCGTTTGATGCGGTGATGCATGCCTTCACCACCATCGCCACCGGCGGCTTCTCGACCCACGACGCCAGCATGGGTTATTTCGACAGTGCCCTGATCGAGATGATCGCGGTGGTGTTCATGATCATCTCGGCGCTCAACTACTCCCTGCATTTCATGGCCTGGCGGCGCCGCAGCACCGAGCCCTGGCGCAGCGACCCCGAGCTGGTGACCTTTCTGACCGTGCTGGCCCTGGTGACGGTGCTGGTGCTGGGCGGACTGCTGATCTATCAGGCCGCGCACAGCCTGCTGCTGGACGAGACCTGGCATCACGCCATCTTTCAGGTGGTCTCGTTCGCCACCACCACCGGGTATACCACGGCCTCGTATTATGTCTGGCCGGCCTTCCTGCCGGTGCTGCTGCTGTTCGTGGCGGTGGTCGGCGGCTGTGCCAACTCCACCTCGGGCGGTCTCAAGGTAATGCGCATCCTGCTGCTCTGGCGCCAGGGCGGGCGCGAGATCCTGCGCCTGATCCACCCCCAGGCGCAGATCCCGGTCAAGATCGGCGACCGGCCGGTCAGCGAGCGGGTCATCGACGCGGTATGGGGGTTCTTTGCCGCCTATGTCCTGCTGTTCGTCCTGCTGATGCTGCTCATGCTGGCCATGGGGCTTGATCAGATCACGGCCTTCTCGGCGGTGGCCTCGGGGCTTGCCAACCTGGGCCCGGCGCTGGGAGACGTCGCCGCCAATTTCGCTGGCGTGGGGGCGGGGCCCAAGCTGGTCATGTGTGTGGCGATGATCATGGGCCGGCTCGAGATCTTCACCCTGCTGGTGCTTTTTACGCCGGCATTCTGGCGGCGTTGACGCCCGGCTTGGTAGCCTGCCCGGTATGGATATCGAGGCACTGAAAAAGATGATCGACGGCGGGCGCGACGGGGCCATGCCGCGCCTGACCCTGGGCGAGGCGCTGGCCCGCGAGGGTGACACGCAGGCGGCCCAGGCCCATCTGCGGCGCGCCATCGAATTCGATCCCGATTACTCGGCCGCCTGGCGGGCGCTGGGGCGGCTGCAGTTGAAGGCCGGCGAGCGTGAGGCCGCCGCCGAGACCTTCCGCAGCGGTCTGGAGGCGGCGCGCCGACGGGGCGACATGCAGATCGTCAAGGAGCTCGAGGTCCGCCTCAAACGCCTGGACGGGCAGTGATCGGCCTGCTCCAGCGCGTCGTCCGGGCCGAGGTCCGGGTCGACGACGCGACGGTGGCGGCCATCGACGCGGGGCTGCTGGTGCTGGTGGGCGTGGAGCAGGGCGATACGCCGGCGGGTGGCGCGCGCCTCATCGAGCGGCTGCTGGCCTATCGGGTGTTCGCGGATGCCAGCGAGCGCATGAACCGCAGCCTGACCGACACCGGTGGCGGCCTGCTGCTGGTCCCGCAGTTCACCCTGGTGGCGGATACCCGTAAGGGCACGCGGCCGGGGTTTTCCGCAGCGGCACCGCCGGCGACCGCCGCGCAGCGCTTTGATCAGCTGGTGGACGAGGCCCGTCGACGGCATCCCCGGGTGGAGGCCGGCGTTTTCGGTGCCGACATGCAGGTCAGCCTGTGCAATGACGGGCCGGTGACCTTCTGGCTGAGCGTGCCGCCCGACTCAAAGTGACCGCGGCGGCGTGCTATCCTTCGCCGCATTCATTGCAAGGCGCCACACCCATGAGCGAACGCAGGGCAACCATCGAGCGCGATACGCTCGAGACGCGCATCCGGGTCAGTCTTGATCTGGACGGCTCCGGAGCGGGCACACGCCGGACCGGCGTGGGCTTTTTCGACCACATGCTCGACCAGCTGGCCCGTCACGGGCTGTTCGATCTTGAGGTGAGTGCGGCCGGGGATCTGCACATCGATGCCCATCACACCGTCGAGGATGTCGGCATCGCCCTGGGCCAGGCATTTGCCGCCGCCGTCGGGGAAAAGCGCGGCATCGTCCGTTATGGCCATGCCTTCTGCCCCCTCGACGAGGCACTCTCCCGCGTGGTCGTGGACCTGTCCGGCCGGCCGGGGCTGTATTACCGGGTGACGTTCCCCACCGCCCGGATCGGTGATTTTGACACCGAGCTGGTGCGCGAATTCTGGCAGGGTTTCGCCAATCAGGCGGCGGTGACGCTGCACATGGACAGCCTGCAGGGGGACAACGCCCACCACGTCGCCGAGACCCTGTTCAAGGCCGGCGGCCGGGCCCTGCGCATGGCCTGCAGCGGTGATCCGCGCACCGGCAACGAGCTGCCATCGACGAAGGGCGCGCTGTGATCGCGATCATCGACTACGGCATGGGCAACCTGCGCTCGGTGGAGCGCGCGCTGACCCACGTCGGCGCCGCCGAGGTGCGGGTCAGTGACGACCCCGCCGTCATCGAGGCGGCGGATCGGGTGGTGTTTCCCGGTCAGGGCGCGGTGCGTGACTGCATGAGCGCGCTGCATCGCTACGAGCTGGTGGACGTGCTGGAACGGGTCATGCGCGATCGCCCTTTTCTGGGGATCTGCATGGGCATGCAGGCACTGATGAGCCGCAGCGAGGAAAACGACGGTGTCGAGGCGCTGGGCCATTTCGCGGGCACGGTGCGGCATTTCCGGCACCTGACCGGCGCTGATCCGCAGCTCAAGATTCCGCACATGGGCTGGAACCGGCTGGAGCAGATCCGGCCGCATCCACTGTTCGCCGGCATCGACTCGGGGACGCGCTTTTATTTTGTGCACAGCTACTACGTGGAGCCCGCGGACGCATCCATCGTCCAGGGGCGCAGCGACTATGGTGGGCCGTTCGCCGCGGCGATCGGCGCCGACAATGTCTTCGCGACCCAGTTTCACCCGGAGAAAAGCCAGGCCCCCGGCCTGCGGCTGCTCGAGAACTTTCTTGCCTGGGATGGAGAACCATGCAGCTGATACCCGCCATTGATCTCAAGGATGGCAAGTGTGTGCGCCTGCGCCAGGGGCGCATGGTGGATGAGACGGTCTTCTCGGACGACCCGCTGGCGGTGGCCGACCGCTGGGTCGAGGCCGGCGCCCGGCGCCTGCATCTGGTGGATCTGGACGGGGCGCTCGCCGGTTTCCCCGTCAATGCCGACCTGATCGGCCGCATCGCCGAGGCCCATCCCGGTATCGAGGTGCAGGTCGGCGGCGGTCTGCGCAGCTTCGAGGTCATTCAGACCTATCTGGATGTCGGTGTGGACTACGTGATCATCGGCACCCAGGCGGTGCGCACGCCAAGTTTTGTCGACGATGCCTGCCTGGAGTTTCCCGGCCGCATCATGGTGGGCCTTGACGCCCGCGAGGGCCGCGTCGCCACCGACGGCTGGGAGAGCGTCTCGACCCTCACCGCCAGCGATCTGGCGCGGCGTTTTGAAGACGCCGGTGTCGATTCCATCGTATTCACCGACATCGGCCGCGACGGCATGATGCGGGGCAGCAATGTCGAGGCCACCGCCGAGCTGGCCCGCGCCATCGACATCCCGGTGATCGCCTCGGGCGGTGTCACCGGGCTGGATGATGTGCGCGAGCTCTGCCGGGTGGCCGACTCGGGCATCACTGGCGCCATCGTGGGGCGGGCGCTCTATGAAGGCAGCATCGATCTGGCCGAGGCCCAGCGCCTGGCTGACGAGACGGTGGGCGGGCGCTGAGCATGGGCGTCGCGCGCCGCATCATTCCCTGCCTTGATATCAACGCCGGCCGCGTGGTCAAGGGCGTGCAGTTCGTGGACATCCGCGACGCCGGCGATCCGGTGGAAATCGCTCGGCGCTATGACCGCGCAGGTGCCGATGAGCTGACCTTTCTGGACATCACCGCCAGCCACGAGCAGCGCGACACCCTGGTCCATACCGTCGAGGCGGTCGCCTCGGAGGTGTTCATCCCGCTGACCGTGGGGGGCGGGATCCGCTCGGTGGCGGATGTGCGCCGCATGCTCAATGCCGGGGCGGACAAGGTCTCGATCAACACCGCGGCGATCCGTGACCCCGATCTGGTGGGCGAGGCCGCGGCACGGTTCGGCTCGCAGTGCATCGTCGTGGCCGTCGATGCGAAGCGCCGGGGCGGCACCGACGGGGATCCGCGCTGGGGCGTGTTCACCCACGGCGGGCGCCAGCCGACCGAGCTCGATGCCGTCGACTGGGCCCGGCGCATGGCCGCGGCCGGCGCCGGCGAGCTGCTGGTGACCAGCATGGACCGGGATGGCACCCGGATCGGCTTTGACAATGCGCTCAACCGCGCCATCTCCGAGCAGGCCGGCGTGCCGCTGATCGCCTCCGGCGGGGTCGGCAACCTCCAGCACCTGGTGGACGGGGTCATCGAGGGGCACGCCGATGCGGTGCTGGCCGCCAGCATTTTCCATTTCGGGGAATACACCATTGCCGAGGCGAAAGACTGCATGGCCGAGGCCGGGATCGAGGTGCGCTGATGGACGGGCTGGATGCGATCGCCTGGAACGCCGACGGCCTGGTGCCGGTGATTGCCCAGGACGCCGATGACGGCCGTGTGCTGATGATGGCCTGGATGAGCCCGCAGACCCTCGAGACCACCCGTCGCACCGGCGAGGCGGTGTACTGGTCACGCTCGCGGCAGCGGCCGTGGCACAAGGGCGAGTCCTCGGGCAACGTCCAGCGGGTGCGGGCGATTGAGCTTGACTGCGATGGCGACACCCTGCTGCTGCAGGTCGAGCAGCGCGGTGGCGTCGCCTGCCACACCGGGCGGCGGAGCTGCTTTTACCGCCGGCTCGCGGCGGACGGCTGGCGGATCACCGATACGGTGCGGCGTGATCCCGCTGACATGTATGGAGAGGGCAGCGATGAGTGACGAGATTCTGCGCCGCCTGGACGCGGTGCTGGCGGCGCGGCGCGAGGCCGATCCCGAGAGTTCCTACGTGGCGGGGCTGCATGCGGGGGGCATTGATCGCATCCTTCGCAAGCTCGGCGAGGAATGCACCGAGACGGTGGTTGCGTCAAAGAACGGCGAGCGTGACGATATCGTTTATGAAACCGCCGATCTGTGGTTCCATAGCCTTGTCATGCTCTCGCATCATGGGCTTGATTCCGGGTCGGTGCTTGCTGAGCTTGAGCGCCGTTTCGGGCTCTCCGGCGTCGCCGAGAAGGCGGCCCGGAACAAACAGGGGCAGTAATGCCCGTTGGCACGCGCTGGAGGTAATCCGTTATGGGTCCTGGTGGAATCAGTCCCTGGTCTCTTTTATTGATACTGGTCATCGTGCTGTTGCTGTTCGGCACCAAGAAGCTGCGCAACGTCGGCACCGATCTGGGTGGTGCGCTCAAGGGGTTCAAGAGCGCCATGAGTGATGGCGAAAAAGCGGCAAAGGACGGCCAGGACAGTCAGGAAGACCCGGAAAGCCTCGAGGAGAACGACGCCGAGAGCGACGCCACGTCCTCGACGGCCCGACGCGAGCAGGTCAAGGAAAAGGACTCGTCCGGCGGCAACGCCTGACCGCCGGAGGAACGCGTTCATGCTGGATGTCAGCTTCTGGGAGTTGCTGATCATCGGGGCGATCGCCCTGGTGGTTGTCGGTCCCGAGCGCCTGCCCCGTCTTATGCGCACACTGGGATTGTGGGCGGGCCGCGCGCGCGCGTCCTTCCAGTCGATCCGCGATGAGGTCGAGCGCGAGGTGAACATCGACGGGGTCCAGCAGACACGTCGCGCCGTGGATCGCGAAGCCAGCGAGGCCAAGCGCAAGGTCACCGAGACGGTGGGTCAGGTCGACCCCTCCCGCGGGTCAGACGAGTCCGCGGCCGAGAAAGACAAGGGAGATGAATCCCGGTGAGCGATCCGGCCAGTGACTCCAACGCCGGTGATCCCGACCGCCCGCTGCTGACCCACCTGCTCGAGCTGCGCACCCGGCTGCTGTACTCCGGTGGCTGCGTGCTGGTGCTGTTTCTGGCGGTCTACCCGTTCCGCGAGCCGCTCTACAGCGCGCTCGCCGAGCCGCTGATGGCGGTGCTGCCGCCGGGCACCTCAATGATCGCCACCCAGGTGGCCACCCCGTTCCTGATCCCGCTCAAGGTCGCGCTGGCCGGCGCGTTCTTCCTGAGTGTTCCGTTCCTGCTCTACCAGCTCTGGGCGTTTGTGGCGCCGGGGCTCTACCGCCACGAAAAGCGCCTGATCTGGCCGCTGGTGATCTCCAGCGTGCTGCTGTTCTATCTGGGCATGGCCTTCGCCTACTTCGTGGTCTTCCCGCTGGTGTTCCAGTTCTTTGCCTCGGCGACGCCGGATGGCGTGTCGATGATGACCGATATCGGCGAATATCTGTCGTTCATCATGACCCTGTTCTTCGCCTTCGGGGCGTCCTTCGAGGTGCCCGTCGCCACCATCCTGCTGGTCCGCAGCGGCGCCACGACGCGCCAGGCGCTGGCGGCCAAGCGCCCGTTCGTGATCGTGGCGGCGTTCACCGTGGGTATGCTGCTGACGCCGCCGGATATCATCTCGCAGGTGCTGCTGGCGGTCCCGGTCTGGCTGCTGTTCGAGCTGGGGATCTTTTTCTCGCGCTGGTTCGAGGCACCGGCGGCGGATCGCCCGGCCGGGGAAGACGACGGGGCATGATGCCCGGTGTCCCGCCGCGCAAATACCTGACCTTGGGGTCAGTTTTTCCCGCGCCCGCAGGGAGTGATGGTTTTCCGGCTCCCTTCAGGTGCCCGTAAATGCCCATTGGCGTTGCGTTTAAGGGGGCTGCGGGTTAACTTGCACATACGCCGGAAACAGGCTTTCCCACCGCAGATGCCAGGTAAACTGCCATGAGTGGTCCTTTCGAACAGTCGCTCAGTCACTCCTATCTCAACGGTGCCAACGCCAACTTCATCGAAGCACTGTACGAGAAGTACCTCGAGGATCCCGACGCGGTCGAACCGCGCTGGCGGGACTACTTCCGCGACCTCGAGGCGCTGGATCCCGACGGCCGCCGCGACGTGCCCCATACCCCGATCCGCGAAGCCTTCGAAGAGATCGGCCGCAGCAGCCGCCGGGGCCGCGCGCGCATCGCCAGCGAGGGCATGGATGCCGTGGCCGCGCAGAAGCAGGCCGCGGTGCTGCGCCTGATCAATGCCTACCGGGTGCGTGGCCATCAGCATGCCGACACCGATCCCCTGCACCTGCGCGAGCGCCCGCAGGTGCCGGACCTCGATCCGGGGTTTCACGGCCTGACCGATGACGACCTCGATACCGCCTTCAACACCGGCTCGCTGGCCGCACCCGATCGCCTGACCCTGCGCGAGATCGTCGATCTGGTGAAGCGGGTCTACTCGGGCAAGATCGGCTCGGAGTACATGCACATCACGGATACCGCGCAGAAGCGCTGGATCCAGGAGCGGCTCGAGAAGCCGCAGGCGCGGCCCCACCTCAGCGCCGACGAGAAAAAGGCCCTGCTCAACCGCCTGACCGCGGCCGAGGGCATCGAGAAGTATCTCAACAGCAAGTATGTGGGCCAGAAGCGCTTCTCGCTGGAGGGCGGCGAAGCGACGCTGCCGATCCTCGATGAAATCGTCCAGCGCGGTGGCCGCGACGGGGTCGAGGAAATGGTCCTGGGCATGGCCCATCGCGGCCGCCTGAACGTGCTCATCAACCTGATGGGCAAATCGCCGGCCGAGCTGTTCGCCGAGTTCGAGGGCGAGCACGCCCCGGAGCATGCCAGCGCCGGCGATGTGAAATACCACATGGGCTATTCCTCGGACATCGACACGCCCGGCGGGCCGCTGCATCTGGCGCTTGCCTTCAACCCCTCGCATCTCGAGATCGTCAACCCGGTGGTCGAGGGGTCGGCGCGCGCCCGCATGCATCGCCACGATGACGAGGACGGCCGCTCGGTGCTGCCGGTGCTCATCCACGGTGATGCGGCCATGGCCGGTCAGGGTGTGGTGATGGAAACCCTGCAGCTGTCGCAGGCCCGGGGCTTTTACACCGGGGGCACCGTACACCTGGTGATCAACAACCAGATCGGCTTCACCACATCGAACCCGCTTGATACGCGCTCGACGTTCTACTGCACTGAAGTGGCCAAGATGGTTCAGGCGCCGATCTTTCACGTCAACGGCGACGATCCCGAGGCGGTGCTGTTCGTGACCCAGCTGGCGATGGACTACCGGCGGGAATTCCATTCGGATGTGGTCATCGACCTGATCTGCTACCGCCGCCACGGCCATAACGAGGCCGACGAGCCATCGGCGACCCAGCCGATGATGTACCAGAAGATCAAGGCGCGGCCGTCGGTGCGCAGTCTCTACGCCGATCAGCTCACCGACGAGGGCGTCATCGACCGCGATGGGGCCAAGGCCATGGAGCGGGAATACCGCGATGCGCTGGATGCCGAGCAGGTGGTGGCGCCCGGCGCACTCGAGGAGCAGGACAACGAGTTCACCGTCGACTGGTCGCCCTACTTTGACGCCCGCTGGGATGAGCCGGTGGACACCACCCTGTCGGTGGACCGGATCCGCGCACTCCAGGAGAAGCTGCAGTGGCTGCCCGAGGGCTTCGAGCTCAACCCGCGGGTGGCGACGGTCATGGAAAGCCGGCGCAAGATGGCCGCCGGCGCGCTGGCCATGGACTGGGGGTTCGCCGAGACCATGGCCTACGCCGGGCTGCTCGAGGAAGGGCACTGCGTGCGCCTGACCGGCCAGGACTCGGGGCGCGGGACGTTTTTCCATCGCAACTCGGTGCTGCATAACGCCGCCGATGGCTCCACCCACACGCCGCTCAAGACCATCCCGGCCGACCGCAAAGACTTCGTGGTGATCGATTCGCTGCTCTCCGAGGAGGCGGTGCTCGGCTTCGAGTACGGCTACGCCACGGCCGATCCGCGCACGATGGTGATCTGGGAGGCGCAGTTCGGCGACTTCAGCAACGGGGCGCAGGTGCTGATCGATCAGTTCATCGCCTCGGGCGAGACCAAGTGGGGGCGGCTCTGCGGGCTCACGCTCTACCTGCCGCATGGCTACGAGGGTCAGGGCCCGGAGCATTCCTCGGCCCGCATCGAGCGTTTTCTCCAGCTCTGCGCCGAGCAGAACATCCAGGTCTGCGTGCCTTCCACGCCGGCCCAGTTCTTCCACATGATCCGCCGGCAGATGCTGCGCCACTGGCGCAAGCCGCTGGTGGTGATGACGCCCAAGAGCCTGCTCCGGCACAAGCTCTCGACGTCGGTGCTGGATGACCTCTCAGGGGGCCACTTCCAGGTGGTCATCGACGACACCGAAGGAGTGCGGCCCAGCAATGTCCAGCGGGTGGTGCTGTGCAGCGGCAAGGTCTACTACGACCTGCTCGAGGAGCGTCGCCAGCAGGGCCGCAGCGATGTCGCGCTGATCCGCATCGAACAGCTCTACCCGTTCCCCGAGGCGCAGCTCTCGGCGCTGCTGAAGCGGCGCTACAAGACGGTGAAGTCGGTGGTCTGGTGTCAGGAAGAGCCCAAGAACCAGGGCGCCTGGTACCAGGTCTATCACCATCTGACCCAGTGCATCGCCCGCGATCAGAAGCTGACCTACGCGGGCCGCGATCCGCTGGCCTCGCCGGCGGTCGGCTACGCCAAGGTGCATTTCGAACAGCAGCGCCGTCTGGTGGCGGATGCGCTCGGCAAGGTTCACGGATAAAACAAGAGCGAGGAGTAGATGAGCACCGAAGTCAAAGTACCGGCGCTGCCGGAATCGGTGAGCGAAGCCACCGTTGTCACCTGGCACAAGCAACCCGGCGAGGCGGTGGAGCGCGACGAGAACCTTGTCGACCTTGAGACCGATAAGGTGGTCCTCGAGGTGCCGGCCCCCGAGGACGGCGTGCTGGGCGAAATCCTCAAGCCCGAGGGCGAGACCGTCACCGCCGGTGAAGTGGTGGCGGTGCTGGGCGAGGGCACCGGAGGCGCCGCTGCTGGAGCGCCGGCGGAGGAAAAGCCCGCCGCAGCGCCCGAGCCTGCCGACGAGGCCCCCGCCGCCTCGGCCCCTGCCGCCGCGGCGGGCGAGGCCCCAGCGCTGAGCCCGGCGGTGCGCAGCCTAGTCGAGGAAAACGACCTGGATCCGCGGACGATCACGCCCACCGGGCGCAACGGCCGGATCCTCAAAGAGGATGTCCTGCGGGCCCTTCGGGAAGGCGATTCCGGCGCGGCCGCCCCGGCGCCGGCAGCGGCGCCCGCCCCCTCCAGCGAACCGGCGCCCGCCGCGCCAGCCGCCGCACCGGCTGCATCGACGCCGGCGCCCGCCGCCAGCCTGCCCACCGGTGACCGCGAAGAGCGCCGGGTGCCCATGACCCGGCTGCGGCAGCGGATTGCCGAGCGCCTGGTGCAGGCCCAGCAGACCGCGGCCATGCTGACCACCTTCAACGAGGTCAACATGCAGCCGGTCATGGATCTGCGCGCCCGCCACAAGGATGCCTTCGTCAAGACCCATGACACCAAGCTCGGTTTCATGTCGTTCTTTGTGAAGGCGGCGGTCGAGGCGCTCAAGCGCTTCCCGAGTGTCAACGCCTCCATCGACGGCACCGACATCCTCTACCACGGCTACTATGACATCGGCATCGCCGTGTCCACCGAGCGCGGTCTGATGGTGCCGGTGCTGCGTGACGCCGATCAGCTCTCGTTCGCCGAAATCGAGGCCGCCATTGCCGACTTCGGTCAGCGCGCGCAGGCGGGCAAGATCGAGATCGAGGAGCTGACCGGCGGGACGTTCACGATCACCAACGGTGGGATCTTCGGGTCACTGGTCTCGACGCCCATTCTCAATCCGCCGCAGAGCGGCATCATGGGCATGCACAAGATCCAGGAACGGCCCATGGCCGAGAATGGTCAGGTGGTGGTCCGGCCGATGATGTACCTAGCCCACTCCTACGACCATCGCATCATCGATGGCAAGGAGGCGGTCCAGTTCCTCGTCACCATCAAGGACATGCTTGAGGACCCGGCACGGCTGCTGCTCGAGGTCTGATACCAGCGAATTCGGGAGTCATCATGACGAATTCATACGACGTCATCGTCATCGGGGCCGGCCCGGCCGGCTATGTGGGCGCCATCCGCTGCGCCCAGCTCGGCATGCGCGTTGCCGTGATCGACGAGTATCGGCGCAAGGACGGCGAGCCGTCGCTCGGGGGAACCTGCCTGAATGTCGGCTGCATCCCCTCCAAGGCGCTGCTCGACTCGTCCGAGCACTATCATCGCGTCCAGTCGCAGCTGGGACAGCACGGCATCAAGGTCGACGGGGTCAGCCTTGACGTGCCGCAGATGATCAAGCGCAAGGACAAGGTGGTGGCCGACCTGACCGGCGGCATCAAGCAGCTGTTCAAGGCCAACGACATCGAGTGGCTGCAGGGCCATGGCAAGCTGCTGGCCGACCGCCAAGTGGCGTTCAAGCCCCACAAGGGCCAGGAAAAAACCCTGTCCGCCGACAACATCATCCTTGCCACCGGGTCGCGGCCCATTGAGATCGGGGCGGCGCCGCTCACCGGCGATCGCATCGTCAGCTCCACCGGTGCCCAGGAGTTCCAGGAGGTGCCCAAGCGCCTCGGCGTGATCGGCGCCGGCGTGATCGGCCTGGAGATGGGCAGCGTCTGGAACCGGCTCGGCTCCAAGGTGGTGCTGCTCGAGGCACAGGACTCGTTCCTCACCCCGGTGGATCAGCAGGTGGCCCGTGAGGCGAAGAAGCTGTTCGCCAAGCAGGGGCTCGAGATCCGGCAGGGCTGCCGCGTGACCGAGACGCGCGATGGCAAGAACATCAGCGTCCACTACGAGGATAAGGACGGCAAACAGCACATGCAGGTCGATCGCCTGGTGGTCTCGGTGGGCCGCCGGCCGAATACCGACGGCCTCGCCTCGGAGGATGCCGACCTGCTGACCGACGAGCGGGGCTTCGTGCACGTCAACGACTACTGCGAGACCAACATCCCCGGCGTCTACGCGGTGGGCGATGTGGTGCGCGGGCCCATGCTGGCGCACAAGGGCTCGGAAGAGGGTGTGATGGTGGCCGAGCGAATGGCCGGCCATGCCGGACATGTCAACTACGACACCATCCCGTGGGTGATCTACACCGACCCCGAGATCGCCTGGGTGGGCCGCACCGAGGCGCAGCTCAAGGCCGCGGGCATTCCCCATCGCAGCGGCACCTTCGGCTTTGGTGCCACGGGCCGCGCCCGGGCCATGGATCAGTCCGACGGCATGGTCAAGATCATCGCCCATGCCGAAACCGACCGGATCCTGGGCGTGCACATGGTGGGCCCGCAGACCAGCGAGCTGATCGCCGAGGCCACCCTGGCCATGGAGTACGAGGCCAGCGCCGAGGACCTCGCCCGCACCATTCATGCGCATCCGACGCTGTCCGAGGCGGTCCACGAGGCGGCCCTCGCGGTGGATAAGCGCGCGATCCACAAGGCGAACTAGGGCGGCGGTCATCAGTACACCCAATATCTGGATCGGGAAGATCCTCGGCGCCATCTTCGGGGGATTGGCCGGTGGCTGGGTCGGCGCTCTGATCGGTCTGGTCATCGGCAATTTCTTTGACCGGGGACTGGCCCGCAAGGCCGCTGGCGGCGCCGGCCATCGGCAGATGGTGCATGCGGCGTTTTTCCGCAGCGTCTTCGTGGTCATGGGCCATGTCTGCAAGGCCGATGGCCGGGTCAGTCAGGCCGAGATCCGCATCGCCGAGCAGGTGATGACGCGGATGGACCTCAACCCCACCCAGCGCGAAGAGGCCATCAGCTACTTCAGTGCCGGCCGCGATGGCGAAGCCGATCTGGATCAGACGCTCGAGGAGTTCCGCCGCTACTGCCGGGGCCACGTCCAGCTGGTCCGGGTATTCCTTGAAATCCAGATCCAGGCGGCCCTGGCGGATGGCAGTTTCGATGACGCCGAGCGCGACATGCTGCGGCGCATTGCCCTGGGCCTGGGCCTGTCGGAGGAGGACTTTGCCCGCCTCGAGACCATGATGGGCGGGCACGCCAGCAACCAGACCGGCAGCGAGTCCGAGCTGGAGGCGGCCTATGACACTCTGGGGGTTTCCGCCGACGCCAGCGATGCCGAGGTCAAGAAGGCCTGGCGCAAGCTCATGAGCGAGCACCATCCCGACAAGCTGGTCGCCAAGGGGCTGCCCGAGGAGATGATGCGCATCGCCAAGGAACGGGCCCAGGATATTCAGAAGGCCTATGACACCATCAAGACCGCCCGGGGCATGCGCTGAACCCGAGCGCGGCGGCCGTGGTCTGTAAGGCATGATCGCGATACGCAACACGACCCGGTTCTGGGGCGCGGGCGCGCAGCTGCTGCACTGGCTGATGGCCGCCGGCATCGCCACCTCGATGGTGCTTGGCTGGGTGATGGTCAACATGCCCGCCGGCTCGGCGCAGTTCCGGTTATACGCCCTCCATAAAAGCCTCGGCATCACCCTGCTGGCGCTGGTTGCGCTGCGGCTGGTGTGGCGCTGGATCAACGTGACCCCGCCGCTGCCGGACAGCCTGCCGCGGCATGAGCGCTGGCTGGCCAAGGCCGGGCACCGCGCGCTCTACGCGCTGATGCTGCTGATGCCGCTATCGGGCTATGTCATCAACTCCGCCGCGAATTTCCCGCTGAATGTGTTCGGACTCGTCCAGATCCCCAACCTGACTCCGGCCAGCGAGTCGCTGGGTGATCTGGCCAGTAACCTGCATCTGGCCTTTTTCTGGGGATTCGTCGCGGTGCTCACCGCGCACATTGGCGGTGCCCTGCGCCACCACTTCGTGCTGCGCGACAACATCCTCCGACGCATGCTGCCGGTGCGGCATGCCTCAGACGACAGGAGCCGATCATGATGAATGCCCGCGCGGATCGCCTGCGCCGTGGACTGCTGTTGGCCCTGGGTGCCGCCGGCCTTGCCAGTGGCCCGGCGACGGCCGCCACCGAGTGGTCGATTATCCACGACGACAGCCGGCTCGGATTCGAGGCCACCCAGCAGGGGGGCGAGTTCGAGGGACGCTTCGAGTCGTTCAGCGCCGACATGCGCTTTTCAGCGGATGATCTCGCGGCAAGTGGCTTCGATGTGCGCATTGATACCGCCAGCGTCGAGACCGGCAGTTCGCAGCGCGACTCGGCCCTTCCGAACGACGACTGGTTCAATGTCGATGCCTTTGGCGAGGCGAGCTACGTGGCCGACACCATCCGCGCCACGGAGGACGGCTACGCCGCCGAGGGCACGCTGACCATCCGCGGCAACAGCCACCCGGTCACCCTGCCGTTTACCTGGCAGGTGGACGGGGACCGCGCCATGATGGACGGCGCGGTGGTCATTGATCGCACCCGCTACGGCGTGGGACAGGGCGACTGGAGCGATCCTTCGGTGGCCGGCCACGATGTCCGCGTGGTGGTCGACCTGACCCTGTCAAAGGCCGATTAGCCAGGCCACCAGCGGCGCGAGCAGCGCCGTCAACGTGGCATTGAGGCCCATCCCCAGCCCGGCGTAGGCACCGGCCTGATCGCTGTGCTGAAACGCCCGGGCGGTGGCGATGCCATGCCCGGCAACGCCCATGGCAAAGCCCTTGACCGCGGCATCACGCTCGCCCAGCAGGCGCATCAGCGGGATGCCGATGACCGCTCCCGCAATGCCCGCCATGATCACGAACACCGCAGTCAGAGAGGCCTCGCCGCCCAGCTTTTCGGCAACGCCGATGGCGATCGGCGTGGTGGCCGACTTGGGCATCAGCGAGAGCAGCGTTGAGGGGGTCAGCCCCAGGGCATGGCCGATGCCGACCGCACTGGCAATGGCGGTGATCGATCCCACCAGCAGCGCGATGCCCAGCGGCAGCCACTGGCGCTGCAGGCGCTGCAGCTGCTGGTAGAGCGGTAGGGCGAGCAGCACCGTGGCCGGTCCCAGCAGAAAGTGGACGAACTGGGCGCCCTCAAAGTAGGTGTCATAGCCCGTACCGGTGGCCAGCAGCAGCAGGACGGTCAGGGTCACCGCCACCAGTACGGGATTGAGCAGGGGAAAACGCCGCGCCCGCATGAACAGCCACTGGGCCAGCGCGTAGGTGCCGACCGTGATGGTCAGCCACAGTAGCGGCTGTTCGGCCAGATAGACCCAGATCTCGAACAGCCCTGCCATCAGGAAGGATCCTCGGGGCCGCGGTTGAGCAGAAAACGCAGGGTCAGTGCCGTCGCCAGCAGGCTGATCAGCGTGCTGGCAATGACGGTCACGGTCACCGCCAGCCACCGATCGGCCAGCAGCCCCAGGTAGCTGATCACCCCCACGCCCGCGGGAATGAACAGCAGTGACAGATGACCCAGCAGGGTCTCAGCCAGGCGTGACAGCGCCGGCGGCGGGCCGCCGCGCACCACCAGCAGGGCCACCAGCAGCAGCATCCCCACCACCGGACCGGGAACCGGCGCGCCGGTCAGGCGCACCAGTGCCTCGCCGATGAGCTGCAGCGCCAGAATCAGCGCGATCATGCCCGCCATCAGCGTTGCACCTCCAGCAGCACGTCGCGCGCTTCATTGAGACGCGAGGCCAGATAGTCGGTACCGCCGCGATCCGGATGCAAGCGCTGGATCAGACGCCGGTGGGCGGCCATGACGCTGTCGCGGTCGGCATCCGTTTCGACTCCCAGCATGTCCGCGGCCTCCTGCCGGCTCATGCGGCCATCGCGCCGCGGCGGCGGTGCATTGCCCGGCGCCGGGTCATCGCCGCGGGGGCTGGCACCGGCGTCGCGACCGCGACCGGTGAGCCGGGCGATCACCGGCAGAAACCTGAGCAGCGGCGCGAACCGCCAGATGGCCGGCAGGGCGGCGCTGATCGCCGCGAATATCCAGTTCAGCCGCCCGGTGATGGCCAGCCCGATGGCGGTCAGTGCAACCGCCCCCAGGATGAACATCGGCGCCCGTGCCCGGGCCCTGCGCCGCAGGCGTGGCGAGAGCAGGAACGCCAGCGCGGCAATGATCAGCGCCAGGCTTACCAGACGCATCATCGCTCGGCGTCCTCCCGCGGCCCGAAGCCGGCCTCGCGGTTGGCGGCCTCAATGGCCGCGCAGCGATCGCGCCAGCGCTCGACGCGCTGATCATAGAGGTCGAACACGCAGGGGTCGCAGCCGCTACCGCAGCACTCGTCCAGATCCGGCTCGCGGGGCGGCGGTGGCAGGGGTTGGCGCTCGGACATCGTCGGTCTATCCCGTCACAAAGGCATGCGCATGGCGGAGCAGCACGGCGACCACGGCGGCGATGGGCAGGGCGAGGAGCACGCCGGCAAACCCGAACAGCTGGCCGCCGGCCAGCACCGCGAAAATCACGATGACCGGATGCAGACCGATCCGGTCACCGACGAAAAGTGGCGTGAACACCGCCGATTCGAGGACCTGGCCGGCGCCATAGACCACCCACACCAGTAGCAGCGGTATCAGCCAGTCGTTGAACTGGAACAGCGTGGCCAGTGTCGCCGCCGCGATCCCCACGATGAATCCCAGATAGGGGACCACCGCCGCCAGACCTGAGAGCAGCCCGATCAGCAGGCCCAGCTGTACGCCCACCAGCCACAGGCCGGCGGCGTAGAAGATGCCGAGGCAGATCATGACCAGCAGCTGGCCGCGCAGAAAGGCCCCCACCACCTCGTCGCACTCGCGCCCCAGGCCCGCCACCGTGTCGCGCCAGCGGGCGGGGATCAGCGCCAGGCTGGCGGCAAGGGCACGGTCCCAGTCGCGGAGCAGATAGAAAGCCACCACCGGTACCAGGGCCAGACTCGCCAGCGCGCCGGCCAGGGCGAATCCGGACTGGGTGATGCGCTGGACGATACCGGCGGCGATGCTACTGGTGGACTGCCAGTGGCTGGACAGGGCATCGCGGACGACGTTCAGGTCGATGACCGAGGCGTCGACCCCCAGGGCCTGCTCGATCGCGGGCAGCGCCTGGGTCTGGGCCCATTCGATCATGGCCGGCATCTGGCTGCGCAGCATCCCCAGCTGGCTGCCCACCAGCGGGATGAGCATCAGCACCACTGCCACGGCGACCGCCGCCAGCGCCAGAAACACCAGGCTGACCGACAGCGTGCGGTTGAGACCCAGCCGCTGCAGGCGCGAGGCCAGCGGGTTGCCCAGGTAGGCCAGCAGCGCCCCGGCCAGAAACGGCGTCAGGATCGGCTGCAGCCAGTACACCATCAACCCGGTGAGCACCAGCAGCGCCAGGCCGAGGCCGCTCCGGTAAATGCGCATCGCATCGTTCATGGGCCGAGGATAGCGAACCGCGGCGGTCAACGCAGCCACGGGGGTCCATCGGGGACGAAATCACGGTAAGGTGTGCCCCACAGGCGAAGACCCAACCAGGGGGGAATGGTGTGCGCAATCCCAATCGCGTCCTGATCTGGATCGTTATTTTTCTGGCGGCCGTCGCGGCCGTCTGCGGTCTGCTGCTCGAGCCACTGACCGATGCCTTCATGGCCAACCCGGTCTTCAACGGCATGATCCTCAGCGTGCTGTTCGTCGGGCTGGTGATCGACTGCCGCCAGGTACTGGTGCTTAAGCCCGAGGTCGACTGGGTGGGGCGCTTTCGCCAGTCCGAGGAGGGCGATGCACCGGCGCTGCCCAACAGCCGTCTGCTGGGCTCCATGGCGCGCATGCTCACCGGCCGCCGCGGCGACCGGTTCAGCCTGTCCGCCACCTCCATGCGCACCGTGCTCGACGGCATCCGTACACGGCTCGATGAATCCCGCGATATCTCGCGCTATCTGATCGGGCTGCTGGTCTTCCTCGGCCTGCTCGGCACGTTCTGGGGGCTGCTCGACACGCTGCGCGCCGTGGGGGGCGTGATCACCAACCTGCGCATCGACGGCGCCAACGCCGGGCAGATCTTCACCGAGCTGCGTGACGGCCTGCAGGCACCGCTCACGGGCATGGGCACGGCGTTCAGCTCGTCGCTGTTCGGTCTGGCCAGCTCGCTGGTGCTGGGGTTCGTCGACCTGCAGGCGTCCCACGCCCAGAACCGCTTCTATAACGACCTCGAGGAATGGCTGTCGGGCCAGACCCGGTTGTCCAGCGGGGCGATGGGGGGTGACGGCGAGGGCTCGGTGCCTGCCTACATCCAGGCCCTGCTCGAGAACACCGCCGACAGCCTCGATAAGCTCCAGCGGATCATGGCGCGGGGCGACGAGGAGCGTCGCAATGTCGATGCGCGCATCATCGAGCTGACCGAAGAGGTCTCGCGGCTGGCGGAGCAGTCACACAGCGAGCAGCGTGGATTGATCGGCCTCACGCGCACCCAGTCCGAGCTGCAGGGCGTGCTCGGTCGACTGGCCGATGTCAGCGAGTCCCGGGGCACCCAGGACAGCGAACAGACCGAGCAGCTGCGCGCCATGGCCCAGGGGCTGCAGGACATGCGCCAGGAAATGGTCACCGATCGCGAGCGTCTGATGACCGAACTGCGCGACGAGATCCGGCTGCTGACGCGCACCGTCTCGCACCTCAACGGCAACGATCGGGGCTGATCGCCGGATGCGCGGGGGCAATCGCGGCAATCGCTCGTCGGTCAATATCTGGCCGGGGTTCGTCGATGCGCTGGCGGCGGTGCTGCTGGCCTTCGTATTCGTTCTGCTGCTTTTTGTGGTCTCACAGCTGTATCTGAGCACCCAGCTCTCGGACCGCAACCAGGCCCTCGAATCGCTGCGTGCCGAGCTCTCTGAGATGGCCGAGACGCTGTCCATGGAGCGCCGTGAGCGCGACCGGCTTGAAGAGCAGGTCTCGGGTCTGTACGAGGAGCTGCATGCCACGCTCGCCCAGCGTGACGAGGCCCGCGACGCCCTCGAGCTGACCCGCGAGGAGCTGGAGGCGGCCCGTGAGCAGGTCCGTGTCGGGGAGGCCGATCTTGAAGCCAGCCTGATGGAGATCGCCTCGCTGCAGCAGGACATCTCGGCGCTCAGGTCGGTGCGCGACGACCTCGAATCGCGGGTGAGCGAACTGGCCGCCAGCCTCGAGCAGACCGAGTCGAGCCTCGAGGACACCCGCAGCGAGATGGGCGCCCTGCGCGACCGCAATCGCGAACTCCAGGCCCGGCTGGCGGACGAGCAGGAGCGCACCCGCCTTGCCCAGGAGAAAATCGAGACACGCGACCTGCGTATCCGCGACCTGGTCGCCGAGATCGAGGACCGGCAGAACGCCCTTGATGACCAGCAGGAGCTGACCGCCGATGCCGAGGCGCGGGTCGAGTCGCTGCGACGCCAGGTCCGGGCCCTGCGTGAGCAGATCAGCAGTCTGGCCGAGTCGCTGGAGATTGAGCAGGACACGGTGGCCGAGCAGCAGGCCCGCATCGACACCCTGGTGGAGCGGCTCAATGTCGAGCTGGCCCGCGAGGTCGAGGAGCTTTCCGACTACCGCTCCGAGTTCTTCGGTCGGCTGCGCGAGGTGCTGGGCGATGTCGAGGCAATCGAGATCGTCGGTGACCGATTCCGCTTCCAGTCGGAGCTGTTCTTCGACACCGCCTCGGCCGAGATCGGCCCACGGGGCGAGGCGCGCCTCGAGCAGGTGGCCCGGACGCTGAATCGCATCGCCGAGCGCATCCCGCCCGAAATCGACTGGGTGCTGCAGGTGGAGGGTCACACCGACCGGCGGCCCATCAGCACGCCGGAGTTCCCCTCCAACTGGGAGCTGTCCACCGCCCGGGCCCAGTCCATCCTCGACTTTCTGATCGATCAGGGGATCCCGCCCGAGCGGCTGGCCGCGGTGGGGTACGGCGAGTATCAGCCCCTGGTCGAGGGGGACGACCCCGAGGATCTGGCGCGCAACCGGCGCATCGAGCTGCGGCTGAGCAACCGCTAGCCGCGCAGTCCCGTGGGCAGATCCTCGGCGTCGAAAAAGTCCGGGCGCATCATCTCCAGAAAACGCCGCGCCTGGGGCGACAGAAATCGCCCGCGCCGCGACATCGCCCCGTAGGTGCGCTTGGGGAAGACCGCCGGTAGCGGGCGCACCGCCACATCCGAAGTGGCCTCGGTCAGGCAGACGTTGCTCACGATGGCAATGCCAAAGCCGAGGCCCACGTAGCGTTTCACCGCCTCCCAGCTGCCCACCTCAAGTCGCACCCGATAGCGCACCGCATGCTGCTGGAAGACCAGATCGATCAGCCGCCAGGTGGTCATCTCCCGGGGCGGGGTGATGTAGTCCTGACCGGCCAGGTCGCGCATGGTGATCACGTCACGCCGCGCCAGCGGATGATCCGGCGGGGTGATCAGCGACAGCCCATAGGCATAGATGGCCCGGTAGCGGAGCTCGTCGGGCATATCCAGGATGGCGCCCACGGCGAAGTCGACACGATCCTGGCGCAGCGCCTCCATGAGCTCACCCACCGACAGGTGATGCAGACGCACCTCGACGTGGGGGTACTCGGCCATGAAAGGCTCGAGGATGGGGGGCAGCAGATAGAGCGTCGACGACTCGCCGGCACCGATATCCAGTCGACCGCTGTCGAGGGGGCGATTGCCCTCGCTGAACCGGCCGGCGAGCCCGTCGATGGCCTCGACCAGCTGATGGGCTTCGGCATGAAGGGCTTCGCCGTCGGGGGTCAGGCGGATGCGCGGCCCACGACGCTCGAGCAGGGTGATGCCCAGCTCGCGCTCGAGGGCCTGGATCTGCACGGAGACCGAGGGCTGGGTGACCGCGAGCCGCTCCGCCGCCCGCGAGATGCTACCCGCCTCGGCGGTCAGGCAGAAGGCGCGCAGCTGGCGGAGGCGGTCCTGACGGAAATGCGCGGGCACGTCGGTCGAGCGCGGCATGGAGCCCCTCATCATTAGTTATTCCGATGGTTTGTATTATCTACATTACCTTGTGCAATGGTGCAACGCCGCATACCCTTGGTGAAGCGTTTCGGTCAGGAGGAAGCGAGAGCGATGAAAACATTGAAAACAGCGGCAGAGATCGAGAAAGACTGGCAGGAAAACCCCCGCTGGGCGGACGTCAAGCGGCCCTACCCGGCCTCCGAAGTGGTGCGTCTGCGGGGCACCGTTCCGGTGGAGTACAGCCTGGCGACCATGGGCGCGGAAAAGCTCTGGCGCTACCTGCATGACGGCGAGATGGACTATGTGAACGCACTGGGTGCGCTCACCGGCAACCAGGCCATGCAGCAGGTCAAGGCCGGCCTCAAGGCGATCTATCTGTCCGGCTGGCAGGTGGCCGCCGACGCCAACCTGGGCAGCACCATGTATCCCGACCAGTCGCTGTACCCGGCGGACTCGGTGCCGTCGGTGGTCGACCGCATCAACAACACCCTGCTGCGGGCCGACGAAATCCATCATGCCGAGGGTGATGACAGCATCGACTGGATGCAGCCCATCGTGGCCGATGCCGAGGCCGGCTTCGGCGGTGTGCTGAATGCCTTCGAGCTGATGAAGGGCATGATCCGGGCGGGCGCCTCGGGCGTGCACTTCGAGGATCAGCTGGCATCGGTGAAAAAGTGCGGCCACATGGGCGGCAAGGTGCTCGTGCCCACCCAGGAAGCGGTCCAGAAGCTGGTGGCCGCGCGTCTGGCGGCGGACACCATGGATGCGCCGACCCTGCTGGTGGCCCGGACCGATGCCCTCGCCGCTGATCTGATCACCTCGGACGTCGACCCCTACGACGCCCCGCATATCACCGGCGAGCGGACCGTCGAGGGCTTTTTCCGCACTCATGCGGGTGAGGATCAGGCCATCAGCCGCGGGCTTGCCTATGCGCCATACGCCGACCTGATCTGGTGCGAGACCGGCACCCCGGATCTGGCCTTCGCCAAGCGGTTTGCCGAGGCGATCAAGAAAGAGCACCCCAACACCATGCTGGCGTACAACTGCTCGCCGTCATTCAACTGGCGCGGCAAGCTCGACGAGAAGACCATCGCGAGTTTCCAGAACGAGCTGGCGGCCATGGGGTACAAGTTCCAGTTCATCACGCTGGCCGGCTTCCATAGCCTGAACTACTCGATGTTCGAGCTGGCGCGCGGCTACAAGAGCCGTCAGATGGCGGCCTACTCCGAGCTGCAGGAGGCCGAGTTCGCGGCCGAGCCCAATGGCTACACCGCCACCCGCCATCAGCGCGAGGTGGGGGCCGGTTACTTCGATCAGGTCACCCAGACCATCCAGGGCGGTGTCTCCTCGGTGACGGCGATGACCGGTTCCACCGAAGAGGATCAGTTCAGCGGTCAGTAAGTGGGGATGATCGCCACCCACTGACTTTGCGGGGGCTGCGGCCCCCGTTTTTTTACAGCGACCGCTGGTTGACCCGGGCCGAGACGGCCTCGGCGCTCTCGACCCGCTCGGAGTACCGGTCGACAAGGTAGTCCCGACGGTCCCGGGTCAGCCGCGTGAACTTCACCAGCTCTTCCATCACATCGACGATGCGGTTGTAGTAAGGCGAGGGCTTCATGCGGTCGTCGTCATCGAACTCCATGAACGCCTTGGGCACCGACGACTGGTTGGGGATGGTGATCAGGCGCATCCAGCGCCCCAGCAGGCGCAGCTGATTGACGGCGTTGAAGCTCTGCGACCCGCCGCAGACCTGCATCACCGCCAGGGTCTTGCCCTGGGTGGGGCGGACGCCGCCCATGTTCAGCGGGATCCAGTCGATCTGGGCTTTCATGATGCCGGTCATCGCGCCATGGCGCTCGGGCGAGCTCCAGACAAAGCCGTCGCACTCGGTCGCCAGCTCGCGCAGTTCCTGGACCTTGGGGTGATCGGCGTCGGCATCGTCCGGCAACGGCAGGCCCGAGGGATTGAAAATGCGGGTTTCAGCGCCAAGTCGGCGCAGCACCCGGGCGCCTTCCTCGGCACACAGGCGGCTGAACGAGCGCTCGCGCAGCGAGCCATAGAGCAGCAGTATCCGGGGTGGCCGCTCATCAGCCGTCGCAAACAGCTGTTGCCCGTCGATGGGTGCAAATGCCCCTTCGTCCAGGTTGGGGAGGGTGTCCTCACTCATCCGCAGCGTCTCTTCGTCTATTGCTCGCAGTGATCGCGGTGTCGGGCCATGGCACGACGCAGCCGGGTCAGATCGTCGGCAAACGGCGGCTCGCCCGCCAGGGCGGTGAATGTGCTCCGCAGCCACGCCGGCAGATCCGGTCGCAGGGCATAATGCACCCACTGGCCGCTGCGGCGGGTGGCCACCAGGCCCACGTCGCGCAGATGCCCCAGGTGCCGGGACATCTTGGGCTGACTGACGTCGATGGCATCGGTCAGTTCGCAGACGCACAGCTCACCGTGCTGGTGCATCAGCAGGGCGGCCCGCAGCCGGGTCTCGTCGCCCAGCAGGCGAAACACCCGGACCGGGTCGATGCCGGTATCAGTCGACGGCGCGATCGCTTCCATCATGGTCGGTCTCCTGGCTGTGGCCGATGTCTTCGAGGGCATGGGCCAGTTTAAGCCGATCCAGCGACTCCATGGGAAGATTCATGAGCAGGCCGAGCCGCCGCCGCAGGGCCGCCGCCGTGTCGCGGAACGCCCGCAGCCGCTCTTCCTCGGTGCCCTCGACCGCGGCCGGATCCGGCAGCCCCCAGTGCGCGGTCATGGGTTGACCGGGCCAGACCGGGCAGGGTTCGGCCGCGGCCTGGTCACAGACGGTGAAAATGAAGTCCATGGCCGGGGCATCGTCGCCGGCAAAGACATCCCAGTTCTTGCTGTAAAGGCCTTTGGTGGGCAGGTCCATGCGCTCGAGCACCTGCAGGGCCAGTGGGTTGACGGTGCCGGTGGCCATGCTGCCCGCGCTGTAGGCGGTAAAGCGGCCATTGCCCATTCTGTTCAACAGTGCCTCGGCGATGATGCTGCGGGCCGAGTTGCCGGTGCACAGGAACAGTACGTTGTAGTGCGCCATGGTGGAGCTCCCTCATCAATGAGAGATCAGTATATACGGATATACGCATGTGCGCTATCAAATGGTGGGCCCACCAGGATTCGAACCTGGAACCAAAGGATTATGAGTCCTCTGCTCTGACCATTGAGCTATGGGCCCAATAAAAAAAGGGGCCGATGGCCCCTTTTTTATCGTGCAAAGCGCCGTTACTTCAATTAGAAGCTGACGTAGACAGCGGCCGCAGCCATGTTGTCCGAGTCGCCGTCCCCGTTGAAGTTGTCGTCCGGGCTGGTGTAGCCGATAGCCGCTGCGACGTTGCTGGAGAAGGCATAGGCCGCTTCAACAGCAACCGACTTGCTATCGCCGCCAGTCCGGTCGGCATCAGCGAAAGACGCCTTGAGAGTCACCGCGTCCGTCGCATTGTACGTGCCCGTGATCTCGTAGGGGTTGCCATCCGGGTCGGTGTAGAACGCACTGACCTGGTTGCCCTGGTTCTCGTCAGAGCTACCTGTCGACGTGTCGTCGACGTTGTCGTTCCGCGTAGTCGCGGCGGCGATCGTACCCATGCCATAGTCGTATGAAAGCGACAGGCCCACCGACTTCGCATCGGGGTTGGTGTCGCCGCCATCGACGTTCAGGTAAGACGCGGAAGCGTAGATGTCACCAAAGTTGTACTTTGCCGAAACGGTGTAGGAGTCAAACCCGCTACCACGGTTTCCGTCTGCGCCTTCACCGCTCTGCATGTTTCCGCCAACACGCACTTCCAGGCCGTTGAGGCTCGGCGTCGTGTAGAAAAAAGCTCCATCCTGACGGAAAACGACATCCGATGCGCGACCCTGAGCATAGGCTTCGGTGAGGAACAGGTCAGTGACTGACGTAGTCCACTCATACATCGGGTTGTCTTGGTTACCAAGCTCTACTCGGCCAAAGTCGCCGGTGAGGTAGACGTTAGCCTGACGAAGAGCGGGAGCATCTCCCTGCGCTCTAGGGGCAACAGCTCCGTACTCGAGCTGAACGCCACCGGCCATCCCGTCAGCGAGCTCGTGAGTGCCAATAAACCCAAACCGACTCGGGCCGTTACCGTCGCCGCGAGCACCGACGGTGTCCGCGTCAGTGGTGCTTCCGTCATTAATTCCAGCGATTACAAAGCCGTAGAAGTCGGCAGTCGACTCCTGTGCAGTTGCAACACCGGAAGCAAGCGCGAGGGCGCTGGCTGCTGTCAAAGTAGTAATTTTTTTCATCGTTGACTCCTGTGGGTAGTCAGATATCTGCTTACGCAAACGCTGCTGTTCACCAGCAGCGCATATGGTCGAGGTCTGGCAGTTGTGGAATTACAACAGCGTTAAACACCCCTTAAGGAGGAAGATATCCCGATCCGTAGCTTGATTGCAACATTCTTTTGACACGAATATTCACGATCTGGTCGACGAATCAAGCATTTTGCGCAGGAACTTAACCCGTCATCGCATGGCTACCCGGCTTAGCGCCAGGCGCCAGCGGCGTTGGTTTCTTACAACAATCGATATCGCGCCGTTTTTCTGTTGCGTATACGCCGAGCTATGGGCCCGCAACCGGCGGGAGGCTACTGCTCGTCGAGGAAACCGCGCAGGTTGTCCGAACGGGTCGGATGGCGCAGCTTGCGCAGGGCCTTGGCCTCGATCTGGCGGATACGCTCGCGGGTGACGTCGAACTGCTTGCCGACCTCCTCAAGGGTGTGGTCGGTGTTCATGTCGATGCCGAACCGCATGCGCAGCACTTTGGCCTCGCGCGGCGTCAGTCCGCCAAGTATCTCGCGCACCGACTCGCGCAGCCCCTCGCGGGTTGCCGAGTCCACCGGGGACATGACCGAGGTGTCCTCGATGAAGTCGCCCAGGTGCGAGTCCTCGTCGTCGCCGATGGGCGTCTCCATCGAGATCGGCTCCTTGGCGATCTTGAGCACCTTGCGCACCTTGTCCTCGGGCATTTCCATGCGCTCGGCGAGCTCCTCGGGGTAGGGCTCACGGCCCATCTCCTGGAGCATCTGCCGGGACACCCGGTTGAGCTTGTTGATGGTCTCGATCATGTGGACCGGGATGCGGATGGTGCGGGCCTGGTCCGCGATCGAGCGGGTGATGGCCTGACGGATCCACCAGGTGGCATAGGTGGAGAACTTGTAGCCACGGCGGTATTCGAACTTGTCCACCGCCTTCATGAGTCCGATGTTGCCTTCCTGGATCAGGTCCAGGAACTGCAGCCCCCGGTTGGTGTACTTCTTGGCGATCGAGATCACCAGCCGCAGGTTGGCCTCGACCATTTCCTTTTTGGCCCGGCGGGCGCGGGCCTCGCCGATGGACATGCGGCGGTTGATTTCCTTGATCTCCGCCGGCGGCAGGCCGGTGAGCTCGCGGATGCGGATCAGCTCCGACTGCTGTTCGATCAGTGCCTCGCGGCACTCGGCCATCTGCTTGCTGTACTTCTTGCCCTCGGCGACGACCTGATCGACCCAGCCGGTGTCGGTCTCGTGCCCCGGGAAGCTGGCGATGAAGTCCTTGCGCGGCATCCCGCCCTGCTTGGTGGCCACGCGCATGACCTCGCGCTCGCCGGCGCGCACGCCTTCAACCGCCTTGCGCAGGTTGGCTGCCAGCCCATCGATGACCTTGGGCACGAACTTGATGGCCAGGAACAGGCCGGTCATTTCCTCGCGGATCTCGCCGACCCGGGGGCTGTCCGAGCCGTCGCGCTCGAGGGTTTCCACCAGCTCGGCGTGCAGCACCTCGATGCGGTCGAAGATCTCAGCCGCGCGCTCGGGATCGGGGCCGGTCTCCGGCGCCGCCACCTCTTCGTCATCCTCGGCTTCCGCTTCGCGGGCCTCCGCCTCGCGGGCGGCCTCGTCGGCCTGCGCCTGATGGCGGGCGACAACCTCGGGGACGTTATCGACCAGCTCGCTGACGTTGCGGAACCCGGCCACCACTTCGGCCAGGCGCAGTTCGCCGTTCTGGATCCCCTTGTGCAGGGCCACCATGGTGCGCGATGACTCGGGGTAGCCCGAGAGTGCACGCAGGACCTGATCGAGCCCGTCCTCGATGCGCTTGGCCAGCTCGATCTCGCCCTCGCGGGTAAGCAGCTCCACGGTTCCCATCTCACGCATGTACATGCGGACCGGGTCCGTGGTGCGACCGAACTCCGCATCCACCGCCGCGAGTGCCGCCGCGGCCTCTTCGGCCTCGTCCTCGTCGGTGGACACGGCGCTGTCGCTGAGCATCAGGGTGTCGGCATCGGGCGCGGTCTCGTGGACCGGGATCCCCATGTCGTTGATCATGCTGATGATGTCTTCGATCTGCTCGGGCTCGACGATATCGTCGGGGAGATGATCGTTGACCTCCGCATAGGTGAGGTATCCCTGCTCTTTGCCGCGGGCAATGAGTTCGCGAATCTGGGATTGCTGATCCTGGCTTGCCATAGACTACCGATGCTGGAGTTGTGTCGGAGGGACGCAATTAATGCATAACAGCGTATATTAGCATTGACTCGCTAATCTACAATCCCGTCGGCGATTGCGTCCCTATTGTTTAAGTCGTATCCACTCCGACCATTCATCGGTCGTGAGGGTGCCTGCTTGGAGGCGTTCATTGAGCTGCGTCAGGCGTCGCTCCACCGCAATGCGGCGGATCTGCGCCATGGCGTCGCCGAATTCCGCCTCCAGGCCTTCGGCCGGTACCAGGTGATTCCAGGTGGCGAGCTTCCAGAGGGCGCCCTCGTGCTCGCTGTCCCGGAACCGCTCAAGTATCGCACTAGAGTTGAGATGGGGGTCCTGCCGGGCGAGTTCAAGCATATCCACCAGCAGCGGCAGCCCCGGCAGGTCATTCAGCCGCCTGAGCGCATCCAGGTCGTCGACGCCCTGCGCCAGCGCCGGGGATTCCAGCAGCAGGGCGATGGCGAGGCGCACCGGGGTGCGTCGGACGCCGGCATTGTCCACGGCCACCGGCTCGCGTCGCCGGGCGCGCTGATCCCGGGTGAGTGTCTCGCGGCCATCCACCACCCCCTCGAGGTAATCGGTTTCGAGGCGTGCCAGCCCGGCCACCCGCTCACAGAGCATATGCCGGTAGACATCCGGGGGCAGGCGCTGGAGCAGCGGCAGGGCCTTTTCAACAAACCGCGCCCGGCCATCCATGCTCTGCATGTCGGTATCCGCCTCGAGCCGCTCGATCAGGTAATCCGACAGCGGGGTCGCGCGCTGCAGCTGGGCCTCGAAACCCTCGCGGCCATGGCTGCGCACCAGGCTGTCGGGGTCTTCGCCGTCCGGCAGGAACAGAAAACGGATCTGTCGGCCCTGGCGCATGGTGGGCAGGGCGTTTTCCAGCGCCCGCCAGGCGGCCTGCCGCCCGGCACTGTCGCCGTCAAAGCAGAAGATGATGTCGCCCGTGGTCTTCAGCAGCCGTTCCACCTGGCGTGTCGAGGTGGCGGTGCCCAGGGTGGCGACCGCCCGCGGCAGGCCGTGCTGGGCCAGCGCGACCACGTCCATGTAGCCCTCGACCACGACGATGTCGGCGGGCTGGCGGTCGGCCTGCAGCACCTCGTAGAGGCCGTAGAGCGACTCGCCCTTGTGGAACACCGGCGTTTCGGGCGAGTTGAGGTATTTCGGCTCGCCGTCGTCGAGCACCCGGCCGCCGAAGCCCACCGTGCGGCCGCGACGATCGCGGATCGGGAACATGATCCGGTCGCGGAACCGGTCATAGACCCGTCCGCCGTCACGCTCGATCACCAGCCCGGCCTGCTTGAGCTCGTCGGCCGCGCCGAGCCGCCCGAGCAGGTTGTCCCAGCCCGGCGGCGCGAAGCCGATCCCAAAGCGTCGGGCGATCTCGCCGCTCAGCCCGCGTTTCTGCAGATAGTCGATGGCGCGCTGGCGCTGCGGGTGCTGGCGCAACCACTGCTGGTACGACCGATCGGCACGCTCGAGCACGGCGAACAGCGGGGCATGATTATTCTGGACGCCCGCATCGGCGGTGTTCTCGGGCATTTCCATGCCGGCCATCTGGGCGAGCTGGGCGACCGCCTCTCGAAAATCCAGGCGGTCGTATTCCATGAGAAAGCGGATCGCACTGCCGTGGGCGCCGCAGCCAAAGCAGTGATAGAACTGCTTGTCGGTGCTGACGGTGAACGACGGGGTCTTCTCGCCATGGAACGGGCACAGGCCCATCTGGTTGCTGCCCGAGCGTTTGAGCTGGACACGCTCGCCCACCACATCGGCGATGTCGATGCGGGCGAGCAGCTCGTCGATGAAGGAATCGGGGATTCGGCCGGCCATGGCTGCCAGTCTACGGCAAAGCGCCCGCCGTCGGGGGCGGGGTGCTCAGGCCAGGTGCTTTTTGACGCGGGCGCTGACCGCGCTCATGTCGGCCCGCCCCTGCATCTGCGGTTTGAGCACCGCCATGACCCGGCCCATGTCACGCACGGACTCGGCCGCGGTCTGTTCGATGGCGGCGGCCACCCGGGCATCGATCTCGGCCTCGTCGAGGGCCTTGGGCAGAAACTCGCCGATGACCTCGATTTCGGCCTTTTCGGCGGCGGCCAGCTCGGCGCGCCCGGCCGCCTCGTACTGCTCGATGGATTCGCGCCGCTGCTTGACCATTTTATCGAGGATCGCGAGCACGTCGGCATCGTTGAGGGTGCGACGCTCGTCGACTTCCTTTTGCTTGATCGCGGCGCTGATCATGCGCAGCGTGCCGAGGCGCGGCTTGTCGCCCGCGCGCATCGCCGCCTTGACGGCATCGGACAGCTGCGTGCCGAGTTCACTCACTGTGCGGATGCCCCTCAGTAGAGGCGCTGACCGCGCTGGTTCTCGCGCTGTACGCGCTTGGCATGCCGCTTGACCGCCGCTGCCTGCTTGCGCTTGCGCTCCTGGGTGGGCTTTTCATAATGCTCGCGGCGACGTACTTCCGAGAGTACACCGGCCTTCTCGCAGGAGCGCTTGAAGCGGCGCAGTGCCACCTCGAAGGGCTCATTCTCGCGAACCTTGACGTTCGGCATAGTGCTCTAACCTTACCGTGTTGCTGTAAACGACGTAGAATCAACGGACTTGGATTCAGCCCTACAGTCTAAGCGGAGAGACCAGCGATTGCAAAAACCCAGCGCCCGGGGCGAGCGATGATCACCCTGGGCATCGAGACCTCCTGCGACGAGACCGGCATTGCCCTTTATTCGGACAAAGCCGGGTTGGTGGCCCATCGACTGCACAGCCAGGCAGCCACCCATGCCCGCTATGGCGGCGTGGTGCCCGAGCTTGCCTCGCGCGATCACATCCGTCGCGTGCTGCCGCTGGTCGAGGACTGCCTGGCCGAGGCGGGGCTGCGGCCCGCTGACATCGATGGCGTGGCCTACACCCGCGGGCCGGGGCTGGCCGGGGCGCTGCTGGTGGGCGCGGCGGTGGCGGAGAGTCTCGGCTGGGCGCTCGAGCGTCCGGTGCTGGGGGTCCATCACATGGAGGCGCACCTGCTGGCGCCCATGCTCGAGGCCGATCCCCCGGATTTCCCGTTTGTCGCGCTGCTGGTCTCGGGCGGTCATACCCTGCTGGTCGAGGTGACCGGCCTGGGTCGCTACCGGATTCTGGGCGAGTCGCTGGATGATGCGGCGGGCGAGGCCTTTGACAAGACCGCCAAGCTGCTGGGGCTGCCCTATCCGGGCGGGCCACAGCTCGAGGCACTGGCCGGCGGGGGTGAGGCGGGATCGCTGCGCTTTCCGCGGCCCATGACCGACCGACCGGGGTTCGACTTCAGCTTCAGCGGACTGAAGACCGCCGTGCTCAATGCCGTGCGCGACGCCGATCCGCCGATCCCGCGCGAGACCGTCGCCCGGGCCTTTCAGGATGCCGTGGTGGAGACGTTCGCCATCAAGGTGCGGCGGGCGCTTCAGGCGACCGGTGCCGGCCATCTGGTGGTGGCCGGCGGTGTGGGTGCCAACCAGGCGCTGCGCGGGCGGCTGCGTTCGGTGGCCGCCGCCGAGGGCGCGGCGGTGGCCTTCCCGCGGCTGGCGTTCTGCACCGACAACGGCGCGATGATCGCCTATGCCGGGCACTGCCGGCTCGCCGCCGGCGAGCGCAGCGGTGACGGGGCCGATGTGCGCCCGCGGTGGCCGCTTGACGAGCTGCGCCCGCCGGCGGCCGCCGACTAGCGCTGGCCGATGCGCGGTTCGGTGCCGTTGGCGATGCGCCGGATATTGCCCCGATGCCGCCAGGCGGTGAGCAGCGCCATCCCCGCGGCCATTGCGGCCAGCGCGGGTGCCGGGGTGATGAGCAGGAAATAGGCCGGCGCCAGTGCAAAGCTGACCAGCGCCGCCAGTGACGATATCCGGGCAAGCCCCGCCACGACCGCCCAGGTCAGTGCTACCGCCAGGCCCGCCGGCCACGCGGCGGCGATGAAAATGCCCAGGCCCGTGGCAATGCCCTTGCCGCCCTGAAACCCGAAGAACACCGGGTACAGATGCCCCAGGAAGGCCGCGCCGCCGACGCTGGCCACGGTGATGCCGGGCAGTTCCAGCGCCTGTGCGATGAGCACCGGCACCACGCCCTTCAACGCATCGCCAAGCAGCGTGGCCAGCGCCGCGGGGCGGCCGCCCAGACGCAGCACGTTGGTGGCCCCCGGATTGCCGCTGCCGTCGTGGCGTGGATCGCCCAGGCCAAGCAGTCGGGCCACCAGCACGCCGGTGGACACGGAGCCGGCCAGATAGCCGAGGATGACAAGGGCAGCGTCGAGCATGGCGGTATTCCATCGGCTGCCGGGGGCCGGGTCAAGCGGGCCTTGTGCTGGCCGCGGCGACATGAAATGCTCCGGCCGTTATGGATACTGTGTTCCTCGAGGCACTCTCGCTGCGCGCCGTGATCGGCGTCCATGCCTGGGAGCGGGCCTTCGCCCAGCGCCTTGAGCTGGATCTGGACCTGGCGGTGGACACCACGCAGGCCGCTGCCACCGATGCCATCGATGCGGCGGTGGATTACGCCGCCCTCAGCGACCGGCTGACCCAGTCCGCGGCGGCCTCCGACTGCCAGCTCATCGAGACCCTGGCGGATCGGCTGGCCGGTGTGGTGCTCGAAGACGGCCGGATCGCCCGGGTTGAGCTGACCCTGCGCAAGCCCGGGGCGGTCCCGGCGGCTCGGAACGTGGGTGTCCGTATCACCCGAAGCCAATCAGAGGTCCCATGAATCGTGCCTATCTGAGCATCGGCAGCAACATCGAACCCGAGCGCCATGTCCGCGCCGCGGTCGCCGCACTGAACGAGCGCTTCGGGCCGCTGACCCTCTCGCCGGTCTACCAGACCCGTGCCGTCGGCTTTGACGGCGACGACTTCTACAACCTGGTGGTGGGGCTCGACACCGATACCGCCGTCGATCAGCTGGCCGCGGCCTGCCGCGAGATCGAGACCGAGCAGGGCCGGCAGCGGACCGACCGGCGGTTCAGTGCCCGGACGCTGGACATCGACCTGCTCACGCTGGGCAACATCATCCGCGACGATGTCCCGATCCTGCCGCGTGACGAAATCCTCAAATATGCGTTCGTGCTCAAGCCCCTGGTGGATATCGCACCGGATGAGCGCCACCCGCTGGATGGCCGGCGCTACGCCGATATCTGGGTGTCGTTCGAGGATGACGATGGGTTGAAGCCGATCGCGCTCGACCTTTCCACCGAAAACGGCGGCTGATCATGGCCCGGCGTGATGGCCCCGAGGCACCGCCGGCGCCGGATGCGGCCGCGGCGCGGCACAGCGCCGAACTGCGCGAGCGGATCGATGCCGCGATTGCTATGGCCGGCGGGCGGATGGACTTTGCCGAGTATATGGCGCTGGCCCTGTACGCGCCGGGTCTGGGCTATTACAGCGCCGGGCAGACCCGTTTCGGGCCGGGGGGCGACTTCACCACCGCACCGCTCATGTCGCCGCTGTTCGCCTGGACGCTGGCGCGCGAGGTCCAGCGCACCCTCGAGGCGGTCGACGGCGATACCGTGCTCGAGTTCGGCGCCGGAACCGGCCGCATGGCGGCGGATCTGCTCGAGGCGCTGGCGGCGGCCGACGCACGGCCGGCGCGGTATCTGATCATCGAGGTCAGCGCCGACCTCCGTGCCGAACAGGCCCGCACGCTGGAGGCCCTTGATCCGGATCTGCGTGATCGGGTGACCTGGCTCGAGCGACTGCCGGCGACGCCGATCCGGGGTGTGGTGCTGGCCAACGAAGTGATGGATGCCCTGCCGGTGCGGCGCTTCCAGCGCACCGCCACGGGGGTGGACTGCCTGGCGGTGGGGCATGACGGGGACGGCGCGCTGGCGTGGCAGACCCGTCCCGCCGACGACGAGCTGCAGGCCGCCGTCGCCGGCATTGAGGCGGCCATTGGCGAGCGGCTGCCGGCGGGCTACTGCTCGGAATGGTGCCCGTCGCTGGCCCCCTGGGTGGCCGAACTGGGCGAGCTGCTGGCGGCCGGCGCGGCGTTCCTCATCGACTATGGCTACCCCCGGGCCGAGTACTATCACCCCCAGCGCGCCACCGGCACGCTGCTATGTCACTACCGCCATCGCGCCCACGACGATCCGTTTTTCTGGCCGGGGCTGCAGGACATCACCGCCTCGGTGGATTTCACCGCCGTGGCGGACGCCGGCCTCGATGCGGGGCTGGACCTGCTGGGCTTCGCCACCCAGGGCAACTTCCTGACCGGTGCCGGATTGACCGAGGTGCTTCAGGCGCAGGCCGGCGACGACCCCGACCGGGCGGCCGAGCTGGCGCAGAGCGCCAAGCCGCTGATCTTTCCCGACGAGCTCGGCGAGCGCTTCAAGGTGCTGGGCCTGGGGCGTGGCATGGCGGCGCCACTGCCGGGCTTTTCCTTTGCCGACCATCGGGCGCGCTTGTCACCAAAAGGAAATTAATTTAGTACTAAATAAACGGCGGTCAATCACAATTAGATACCGGAGAACGGAATGGACTCCCCCGGCCCCTATCGATACCGACTTGTAGATCTCCCGGGCCCCCGGGGCAATGCCTGGTTCTCGTCGTATCTCTCGCGCCCGGTCCGCGAGCTGCTCGATGCCGGCCCTGCCGCCCAGCGCCGCCTCCAGTCCCCCCACAGCGCCGATGTGTGTATCCTTTTCACCGATATCCGGGGGTTTACCGATCTCTCGCCGACCATCGATCTGGATGCCCTGTTTCGCACCGTTGATGCCTGTATCGGCCGCCAGATCCGATTGATCGAATACTACAACGGCTATGTCGATAACTTTACCGGCGACGGACTGATGGCGGTTTTCGACGGCAGCGGGATGGAGGAAAACGCCTGCCGCTGCGCCCTCGAGGTGGTGGCGCGGGCCCTGCCGGTTCTACGCTGCCCCGAGGCGACGGTCATGCCCATCGGTGCCGGTCTGCACCGGGGGCATGTGGCCATGGGCACCCTGGGGGCGGAGACGCGGCGCACTTATACGTCGATTGGCGATACGGTCAACCGCGCCGCGCGGCTGGCGGGATTTGCGTGGGGAAGGGAGCTGATGATCAGCAATCGCATCCGAGAAGGGGTCAGCGCCGACATCGCCCGGCAGTTTGCGCCGGTGCCGGTCAGTCGGCTGCGGCGGGACATGGATCCGGTGGCGCCGGTCTATCGATCGAGGCGCGCCTGAATGGACCTTGTTCAGGCACTCTGGCTGGGCCTGATCCAGGGCCTGACCGAATTTCTGCCCATTTCCAGTTCGGCGCATCTGATTCTCGTGCCGCGACTGCTGGGCTGGCCCGACCAGGGGCTGGCGTTTGATGTGGCCGTCCATGTCGGCACGCTGCTGGCGGTGATGCTGCATTTCCGCCGCCAGGTGGGACCGCTGGTGGGGGATACGCTGGTCTCGGTCTGGCGCCGCCAGCCGGTGGGGGAAAGCCGTCTGGGCTGGGCGCTGATCATCGGCACGCTGCCGTTGGTGGCCGGTGCGCTGATCCTGGCGGACGCCGCCGAGGGCGTATTCCGCGACCCGCGGGTGATCGCCACCGCGACCATCGGCTTCGGCATCCTGCTGTGGGTCGCCGCGCGTCGTGCCGGTCCGCGCGATGAGCACAGCATCGGTCCGGGGGCCGCACTGTTCATCGGCGCCGCCCAGGTCCTCGCGATCATTCCGGGGACGTCACGCTCGGGCATCACCATGACCGCGGGACTGTGGCTGGGGCTGGAGGCGACGGCGGCGGCGCGCTTCTCATTCCTGCTGTCGATGCCGGCCATCGCCCTGGCGGGCGCGTGGAAGGCGCTGCAGCTGGGCGCCGCCGACGGGCCGGTGAACTGGGGGGTGTTCGGTTTTGGCGCCCTGGTCTCGGGGGTCTCGGCCTATCTGTGCATTCGGGTGTTTCTGGCGCTGGTCGCGCGGCTTGGCATGACGCCATTCGTCATCTACCGGCTGGTGCTGGGTGGGGTGCTGCTGGTGATGTTCAGCGGCGCTGGGCCTGCAGCCGGGTAATGACCTCGATGCGGGCGCTGCGGATGGCGCGGCCGATGGCCGGTCCGCTGAGTCCGGCCTCCACGAACGTCGAGGCATCCACCTCGCGGCAGCGGGCGAATGCGGTGCGCAGCCACTCGGCCTGCGGATAGGGCCGGTCCTCAAGCCCCTTGCGGCCGCGGTAGTCCGCCTCGCAGGCGAGCAGGAACGGATCCAGCCGCTCGGGCCTTCGGAACAGGTCCAGCCCCTCCATCAGCGCCAGCACGTCATCGGCCGCCAGCGCCTGTACGCGGTGGCAGTCCAGATGATGGCGGGTGACGCCCAGGGCGAGATCACGGCACGCCGACGGCACCCGGAGTCGTTCGCAGAGTGTCTTGACCAGTGGGACGCCGCGCGCCTCGTGACCACGGTGCCCGGGCAGCTGTTCGGCCGGGGTCACGCCCTTACCCAGATCGTGGACCAGCGCCGAGAAGCGCGTGGCCAGGTCGGCATCCAGCCGCACCGCCTGGGCCAGCACCCGCAGGATATGGTCGCCGGTGTCGATTTCCGGGTGATGCCGGGCCGGTTGGGGGATGCCGAACAGGCAGTCCACCTCGGGCATCAGCACCGCCAGCGCCCCGCAGTCGCGCAGAAGGCGAATGTACTCATCCGGTGCCGGGGCCATCAGCGCCTTGGCGGTTTCCTGCCAGACCCGCTCCGGGACCAGCGCCTCGACTTCGCCATTGGCGACCATCCCGCGGCACAGGCTCAGCGTTTCGTCGGCCACCTCGAAACCCAGCGGCGCCAGGCGGGCGGCAAACCGGGCCAGCCGCAGGATCCGCACCGGGTCCTCGCGAAACGCCGGCGAGACATGCCGCAGCCGTCGGGCCTTGAGGTCGTCGTAGCCATGGAAGGGGTCGATCAGGCTGCCGTCCGGCGCCCGGGCCATGGCGTTGATGGTCAGGTCGCGGCGCCCCAGATCCGCGGCCAGACTGACGTCGGGATCGGCATGAAAGGTGAACCCGTGATAGCCGGGGCCGGTCTTGCGCTCGGTGCGCGCCAGGGCGTATTCCTCGTGGGTGTGCGGGTGCAGGAACACCGGAAACTCGCGGCCCACCGGCTCGAAGCCGCGTTCGGTCATGGTCTCGGGGCTGGCCCCGACCACCACCAAGTCATGTTCGTGCACCGGCAGGCCGAGCAGGCGGTCGCGAACGGCCCCGCCCACTTCGTAGACTTCGAGGCCGGCCGTGGTCACTCGGAGTGACGCCCCGCATCGCGGCGCCACTCGTCGTAGCGGTCCCGGGATTTCTGACCGCCCAGATAGCCCGGCGCCACCGCCTCGAGGGCGGTCGGGTGGATGCCCAGATCGGGCAGGGCGTTGTGACTGCAGACGTTGTCCACCTGGGCGGACAGGTAGTTGTCGTAGGTGTAGGGCTGGCCGGGCACCCGCTGCATGATCCGGCCCTGCAGCCGTGACAGCCCGTCGGGCAGCCCGACGATGGCGCGCCGGACGCCCAGCAGCTCGGCCACATAACGGACCAGCGTTTTCAGCGAGTACACCGTCGGGCCGCCCAGCTCGTAGGTCCTGCCAAAGGTCCGGCGGTCGCTGAGGGCGGTCTCGAAGGCCGCCGCCACATCATCAACGTAGACCGGCTGGAATTTGGCCTCGGGCGTGGGCAGCGGCATCACCGGCGCCATCCTGAGCAGACCGGCGAAGGTGTTGAGAAAGCTGTCGGCGGGGCCGAAGACCACCGAGGGCTTGAACACCGTCACCGCCAGATCATCGCCATTGGCGGCCAGCGCCAGGCGCTCGCCCTCGCCCTTGGTCTGCTGATAGCGGCTGGGCCCATCGATGTCGGCGCCCAGCGCGCTCATGTGCAGCAGGCGCTTGACGCCGGCCGTTCGGCAGGCCTCGAGCAGCTTTTCGACCAGCCGGACGTGCACGGTCTCGAAGTCGCGACCGGGCTTTTTCGACTCGTTGAGGATCGCCACCAGGTTGATGACGGCATCCACCCCCTCGAGCTGTGCGGCGAGCTGCTGCGCGTCGTGGATATCGGTCTCCACCAGCTCGAGATTGGGGATGGGCAGCAGGTGGCGATTGCGCTCGCGGCGGCGCGTCAGCACCTTGATGTGAATGGGGGTGTTGGCGAGGCGGTTGGCGATCTGGCGACCGACGAATCCGGTGCCGCCGAGGATGCAGACAGTCTGGATGCGCATGCTTGTCGCGCTCTCCCTGATTGGCTTGTCGATGCACCCATTGTAGAGCAAATGACATACTGTCGGTTTGCGCGCGCTGGAATGAGGTCATGGTGCTGTCGCTGCTCATCTACGTCGCCGCTGGTGCGGTGGTCGGGTTTGTCTCGGGCCTGTTCGGCATCGGCGGCGGCGTGATTGTGGTGCCCATGCTCCTGCCGATCTTCCAGGCCCAGGGGCTGAGCATGGATGTGGCCATGCACATGGCGGTGGGCAGTTCGCTGGCGACCATCGTCATCACCGGCCTGTCCTCGGCCCGCGCCCACTGGCGGCTGGGCAACCTGGTGGTCTCGGCGCTGCCGTGGCTGGTGGCGGGTCTGGTCACCGGGGCATTGATCGGCGCCCAGCTGGCGGCGGCCCTGTCCGGCGATATCCTGCGGATCATCTTCGCGCTGTTCGTGCTCGCCCTGGCGGCGCGCATGGCGTTTGCGCTGGAACCCCCGCCGGGCCGGATCATGCCACGGCCGGCCGCGGTGGCGGCGGTGGGGGGCGTGATCGGCACCCTGTCGAGCCTGGTGGGGATCGGCGGTGGGACGCTGGTGGTGCCGTTCCTGGTCTGGTCGGGGG